>JBDTMU010000001.1:0-33656 GCA_039934115.1 Chloroflexota bacterium
GCTCAGATGGATGGCCGTCGCGGTGCCGCAAGGTACCGGCACAGAACTCGGCTTATAGGCCGCTCTCCAGGGACTGTTTCTTGCGGGACGTCGAGGCGGGAGATGCCGCTTCAACGGATCGGTGTGGGGCGCTCGCGCCCAGACATCGGTCTAATCCTCGTCCGCTCTCCAGATCGTCGTCGCCGTGCAGGCGTTGCAGATCGAGCGCGCCTCGTCCATGGTCCCCAGCGGCAGCGGGTGCTCAAGTCCGCCGAGCAGGCAATCGACCTGGACGCGCGGCCCGTCGCCTGCTGGCAGGATCGACACGTGACGCACGCGGCAACGGCGGATGCGTCCCTGGCGGGGGATCGGGATCCGCGTGCTGGACTCGAGCTTTTCGACCGCCATGCGTCGACCTTCCCCTCGTTGACCGGAGTAGCGTTGAACCGGTCGTCCCGCAGCCTAGGTTCGCCGCATGCGGCAGCTCAATGGGGCGTTGGTACCATCCCAGGTCAGCTGCAACGCGCTCCGTGTTCCGGCCGCGCTACACTCGATCAGGGGTTTGGATCGTCACAGCGCTCAACGATATGAGGTCGCCAGGCATTGTTCGGGCGTCGAAACCGAGGCCGGGAGAACCGTGAGGCGGCCGAGCGGGAGCAGAGCAGGCGGGCCCTCTTCGAGGAGCTTGCCAAGCGACCCGCCAACATCTGCCCGTTCCTGGGCCTCGCCAGCTCCCAGACCGAATATCACGACGGGTTCACCCGCGAGCATCGCTGCTATGCGTTTGGTGACCCGGTCGAGCTCTCGGCCGAGCAGCAGGAGCGAGTCTGCCTGGGGCGCGGCTACGGCAATTGCCCGCGTTACCTGCGCGGCGTATTGGTCATCCCGACTGAAGAGCTTGAGGCGTTGCGCCGCCCGCTGCCCCCCGTACGCCCGCCGGCGCCGCCCGTCACGCCAACTCCTCCTCCACCGCCAGCCGGTGAAGGTCGCGGCCGCGGCCGCCGCGGCGCGTTCGTGCTGATTGGGCTTGTCGTGCTGCTGGCCGCCGCCGGCACAGCCGGAGCCGTCTTCTACTTGAACGGCCCGGGGGTTGCCGTCCGACCGACGCCCACCCCTCAGCCATCGGTCAGCAGCCCGCCGAGCCCCAGCGCCGCGCCGACTGCCACCCAGCAGCCGTCGCCAACGCAGGAGGCGACCCCGTTCCCTGAGACCCCGAAGCCCGACCCGACGCCCCTACCCGGCGACACCTTCCTGGGGTACGAGGTGACGGTGCTGGAGGGAGAGAACACGCTGTTCGAGGTCGACGACGCCGGCAACATCTTGCGCTCTGAGATTGCCCACTTCAGCCGATTCTCACTGGCACCGGTGGACCAAATCAAGGCGGCCAACGGCCTCCTTCACTGGCGGACCACTACCGGTTTCTTCACGGGCCTCTCGTACATTCACAATGACTCGGGCGCGTTTCTGATTCGCAAGGTGTACGAGGGTGCGGACGGGGAGAAGCGCTACTTCGTCCTCAAGGACGAGGAGATCTAGGCTCCGACCCGCCACTCCAGAGTCCGAGCTGGACCCGGGACCATCGTCCGGTCCGATACATGCAGAAATCGCTTGACGGCGTGCTGCTGCCCTGTACAATGGCGCCCGGTGGCCCAAAGTGGGGACAAATGGGGAGTAGTGGTAGCAGGCTCGCATGCAGTCCTCGTTCCTGACAGGTGAATTCCGGCACACGCTCGACGACCGCAGTCGCGTCGCCGTCCCCGTGCGCTTCCGGCAGCGCCTGGCACAGGGGGCCACCCTCGCTCGCTGGCTCGACAACTGCCTTGGCCTCTTTCCAGCCGACGCCTGGGATGAGCTCGCCGGGAAGATCTCGGCGCTGCCGCTGACCAACCCGCGGGCCCGGGAGTTTGCTCGCTTCATGTCGTCCGGCGCGGTTGAGGTCGAGCTCGACAAGCAGGGTCGGATCCTGGTGCCCGGCTACCTGCGCGAGTACGCCGGCCTCTCCGACGGAGAAGTGGTGGTGGTGGGGGCGCTCAACCGGCTCGAGATCTGGGCACCGGCGGCCTGGCTGCCGTATCGCTCCAAGATCGAGGACGAGCCGGAGGCGCTCGCCGAACACCTGGCCGATCTCGGGATCTGAGGACGCGACGAATGACGCACGCCGCGAACCCTCCATTCATGCGTCTCCGGGCCGATCGGCCCGTCGTCCGACACGAAAGGTGCGACCGCGAATGGGAGAAGGGCACCTGCCGGTCCTCGTCGACGAGGTTCTTGCCTCGCTGGCGGTGGGTCCCGGCAGCTCCATCGCAGACTGCACGGTCGGCGGCGGTGGGCACGCCGAGCGGCTCTTGGAGGCCTCGTCCCCGGATGGCCGCCTGCTCGGCCTCGATGCCGATCGGGCGGCCATCCGGGAGACGCAACGAACCCTCGCCCGCTTCGGCGATCGGGTCATCCTCCGACAGGCGAACTTCGCGAACCTCTACGACGAGGCCCGCGCGGCCGATCTCATCCCCCTCGATGCCGTCCTCTTCGACCTCGGCCTCTCGAGCTACCAGCTGGCCGACCCTCGACGCGGCTTCAGCTTTGCGGCCGATGCGCCGCCGGACATGAGATTCGATGAAGATCGTGGTCTATCGGCCCTCGACCTCATCGACCGATCGTCGCAGCGAGAGCTCGCCGGAATCCTCGCGACGTTTGGTGAAGAACGCCGTGCAGGCCGCATCGCGACGGCGATCCTGGCGGCGCGTGCGCAAGGGCGGCTCATGACCGCAGCCGATCTTGCCGAGGTCGTGGCCGCCGCCGTTCCGGTGAGCCGCGCCGACGCCGGACGCATTCACCCCGCCACTCGCACCTTCCAGGCGCTCCGCATTGCCGTCAACCGCGAGCTGGAGGTGCTGACATCGGCACTCGCCGGCGCTCTGGCCGCGCTGCGGCCTGGCGGCCGCCTGGCCGTCATCAGCTACCACTCCGGGGAGGATCGGATCGTCAAACGCTTCATGGCACGGGAGAGCCGCGACTGCGTGGAAGACCCGCTCCCGCCCGTCTGCCTGTGCGGGCATCGCGCACAGCTCCGTCCCATCGTCAGGAGGGGCATCACACCGACCGCCGCCGAGGTGAGTCGCAACCGCCGAGCTCGCAGCGCACGCCTGCGAGCGGCCATCAAGCTCGCGCCGGCCGGCGCATGACAGTTCGAGGAGGGTACCGATGAGCCGAGGACGCCCCCGTCACCAGTCCAGTCGCCGACGCATGTACAGCGGTCGTCAGCGCGACGTGCGCGAGCGCCGCTCACACCAGGAATGGGATGCACCTGGTGCCCTCGAGCAGGATGGCAAGCTCGAGAGCGATGACTCGCGAGAGCTTGACACCCTGACCGGCTGGAGCCTTCAGCTCAACGCGCGACCCAGCGCCGCCTAGATGGCCATCGTCGGGGCGCGTCCAGCGACCGGGATCGGCCTCGTCCGACGCCGACCTCGCGTTCGCACGCGCCCCGCCCCCACACGCGCCCGGGCCCGTCGCGTGGCCCGCAGCCGCGGAACGGTCGGCAGCATCTCGACCGTGCTGGTCGCGATCGCAGCCGCCGCCGGCCTGTGCCTCTTCTACCTGACCCAGTCGACGCACGTCGCTGCGCTCGGCTATCAGATCGATGGCCTGCAGGCGCGCGTCGCCGACCTGCGCGCCCAAGAGCAGCAGCTCACCTTCGAGATCGGCGTGGCCCGCTCGCCGAGCACCATCGAGGTGGAGGCGCAGAACGAACTGCGGTTGGTGCCGCTCGATCCAACCGTCGTCCGCTTTGCCACGAGACCGATTGACCAAGACCTCTTGAAGTAGCCAGCCGGGGAGTTCCCCGGTCGACGGAGTAGCCGTGCTCGCCAGGACTGACAGCCGTGCCCGCGCCCTGTTCCTGCTGATCATCACGGCCATCCTCGCAACCCTCGTCGGCGGGCGGCTCGTGTATTGGCAGGTCGTGGACCGCGAGCGCGTCGCGACACTCGCCCTGAACCAGCTCGCCCAGAACCAGGAGATCCCGGCCGAGCGAGGGGAGATCCGCGACGTCAATGGTGTTCTGCTGGCGACCTCGGTCAAAGTCCAGTCGGTGTACGCCATCCCGCCGACCGTGCAGCAGGGCGATCCTCGGCGGGCGGCCACCCAGCTGGCATCGGTGCTCGGGATGGACGTGGACGAGGTGCTCGCGCGGCTGACCGGCAAGGACCCGTGGGTCTGGCTGCGGCGACGCATCGATCCACAGATGGCTCAGTGGGTTGCCACGCTTGACATTCCCGGGGTCGGGATGCTGCCCGAGACGCAGCGGGTCTACCCGATCAATGGCGTGGCTCCGCAGACCACTCTTGGCGCACAGCTGCTCGGCTTCGTCAACGTGGACGGCAAGGGGCAATACGGGGTCGAGGGCGCGGAGGATGCGCTCCTGGCCGGGCTGCCCGGGTCGGTGAGCGCCCAGGAGGACGTCATCGGGCGAAGGATCGCGGACTCGGTCTACGAGCTGCGGCCCCCGGTCGATGGCGCGGACCTGCACCTGACGCTGGACGCGGGACTGCAGCACATCCTCGAATCGGCCATGTGGAGCACCTACCAGAAGAACCTTGCCCAGGGGGTCACCGGGCTGGTGATGGACGTGCACACCGGCGCGATCAAGGCGATGGCCTCGTTCCCGTCGTTTGACGCCAACAGCTATCGGAGCACCGAGCCCGCCCTCTTCACGGACCCGGCGGTCAGTCGACAATACGAGCCTGGATCGGTGATGAAGGCATTCACCGTTGCTGCGGCGCTCGACGCGGGGGCCATCGACCTCGACACCACCGTGCTCGACGACAACAACCTGCGGATCGCGGGCATCCGCATCCAGAACGCCGACCGCTACACCAAGCCGTACGGCAACGGCGAGATCACCGCGGGCGAAGTGCTGAAGCTGTCGGACAACGTCGGCGCCGCCAAGATCGGCCTGCTGCTTGGCAGGCAGGCCCTGTACCAGGCCTTCAAGCGCTTCGGATTCGGCACGCCGACCGGCGTCGACATCGCCGGGGAGGCCTCAGGCGTGGTCTGGGATCCAGACGGCCCGAACGCGAGCGGCGATCTGACGGCTGCCCAGAACGCCTTCGGGCAGGGCCTCAGCGTGACCGCCGTGCAGCTCGTCGCCGGCTATTGCGCAATCGCGAACGGCGGAACGCTGGTAACGCCACACGTCATCGCCGGCTGGACCGGACCGGATGGCGTGTACCACGCGACGGACGTGCAGCAGGGCGAGCGGATCATGCGCCAGGAGACGGCCAACATGATGGTCAGGCTGCTGACCGACGCGGTCGACCACGGCCGAGCCCAGCCGGCCGCCATCCCGGGCTACTCGATCGCCGGCAAGACCGGAACGGCCGAGGTCGCCGGTCCCAAGACCGAGCAGGTGCAGGTGGGGATCGACGACGCCGGAAACCCGATCTACGAGATGCAGACGCACCTCGTCTACCAGCACGGCTGGATCGACTCCTCGTTCATCTCGATCATGCCGGCCAGCGATCCGCAGTTCGTGACCCTGATCCTCATCCATCGGCCCGTGACCTGGGGCCTGTACAAGATGGCCCAGACGCCGGTGAGCCTCTTCCGCGGCCTGGCGCCGCAGATCTTCGACTACCTTGCCATCGCTCCCGACCGGGTGGTGTCGCCGGTCGCCGCCAAATGAGGCTGCTAGACTCGGCCGACCCCTCTGCAGGGAGCAGCGTGCCACCGTCAATCCGGCTCGACGATCTCCTGGCCGCAACCGGGGCCCGCCTCCTCGGGCCGACGAGCGTCACCTCCTTCGCCAGCGCCGCGGTTGACTCGCGCAATGTCGTTCAGGGCTGTCTCTTCGTCGCGCTTCGGGGCGAGCGCACCGACGGCCACCGCTTCACAGCCGATGCGGTGCGCGCCGGCGCCTCGGTCCTCATCGTCGAGCATCCGGTCGAGCTTCCGGAGGGCGCGGACGTGGCCGTCCTGCAGGTCGCCGATCCGCTCACCGCTCTCCAGGAGATGGCCGCCTGGTGGCGAGCTCGGTCGAGCGTCCGCGTGGTGGGCGTCACCGGCTCGACCGGCAAGACGATCGCCAAGGAGATCGTGGCCGACGTCCTCTCCCGCACCCTCAGCGTCCTCCGCAACGAGGGCAACCTGAACAGCGAGACGGGCCTCCCGATGACGCTCCTCAGATTGGAGCCGTGGCACCAGGTGAGCGTGCTCGAGATGAGCATGTACACGGAGGGCGAGATCGCGCGGCTGGCCGAGATCGCACGACCCGAGGTGGGCGTTGTGTTGGCCGTCCACCCGACCCACCTGCAGCGTGCCGGCAGCCTTGACGCCATCGCCCGCGCCAAGGCGGAGCTTCCGGCCGCACTCCCGGCCGACGGGCTGGCGGTCCTGAATGCCGACGACCCGAAGGTCGTGGCCATGCGGAGCGTGACCGCGGCGCCGGTCCGCACCTTCGGCCTCGGACCGGGCGCCGACGTGCGCGCGACCGACATCGAATCGCACGGGGTGGGCGGCACGATCTTCACGCTCGAGGCGCCCTGGGGCCGGCGGCGGCTGCACTCGGCGACCCTCGGGCGACACCTCGTGCCGCATGCACTGGCCGCGGCCACCGTGGCCGACCACTTCGGCATTCCCCTCGACGAGGTGGAGGTCGCGCTGGCGGCAGGCAGCCGCGCGGACCACCGCATGGCGGTGGCGGAGGCCACGGCCGGGGCGACCGTCATCGATGACACGTACAACGCATCGCCGGTGTCGGTCGCGGCCGCACTCGACTTCCTGGGCGAGAGTCCGCTGGCTCCGGGCCGCGCGCGCTATGCGGTCCTGGGCGACATGCTCGAGCTTGGTCCCGACGAGGAGCGGCTGCACCGCGAGGTCGGGGCGAAGGCCGCCGGGGTCGCGGACGGCCTGGTGGCGGTCGGCGACCGTGGCCGCTGGATCGCCGAGGGGGCGCGCGCGGCGGGGCTGCGCCGCGTCACCACGGTTCACGACGCCGACGAGGCCGTGCTGGCGGTCGAGCGTGACCTGGCGCCCGGCGTCGGCGATCTGTTGCTGGTCAAGGGGTCGCGCGGGATCGAGCTTGACCGGCTGGTGGCGGCGCTCACCGGTCAGGCGCCGGGGCATCACTGACATGTTGCCGATCGTCGTCGCCCTGCTCGCCGCGTTCGCCGGGGTGGTGCTGCTGGCCCCGGTCTACATCGGTCTGCTGCAGCGCCTCGGGTTTGGGAAGCAGATCCGATCCGACGGACCGGAGGGCCATTTCGGCAAGGCGGGGACCCCGACCATGGGCGGCATGCTGCTGGTCGTGGTGGTCATGTTCCTGGCCATGGCCATGCGCATCGAGGACGGCTACACCCTGACCCCGATGCTCGCTCTCGTCGGCGTTTCAATCCTGGGCGCGATCGACGACTTTGTGAACGTCCACACCGGCGTCGGCGTGAGGGGCCGCTTCAAGCTGGTCTGGCAGACGGCCGTCGGCCTGCTGGCCGCGTTCTACATCCAGCGTCACTTCGCAATCCCGGGAGTGAACATCTCGTCCATCTCGGTGCCCCTCCCGCTAGCCGGCGAGGTCGTCATCGGCGGCCTCCTGTTCGTCCTCTTCGTCGCCTTCGTGATCGTCGGCGTCAGCAACGCCGTGAACCTGACCGATGGGCTCGACGGGCTGGCGGGTGGAGTCCTGATCTTCGCATTCATCGCGTATCTGCTGATCGCCCTGGTGGCGGCGGGCGGGAAGCCGTCGCAGCCGAACGTCGCCATCTTCTGCGCGCTCATCGTGGGCGCCCTGATGGGGTTCCTGTGGTTCAACGTGCATCCCGCGCAGCTGATCATGGGAGACGCCGGTGCCCTGTCGATGGGCGCCACCCTCGCCGTGGTCGCGACCATCACCGCCCAGCTGCCGCTCCTGGCCGTCATCGGCGCCGTCTTCTTCGCCGTGATCATGAGCGTCGTGCTCCAGGTCGCCTCATTCCGGCTGCGCGGCCGCCGGATCTTCCGGATGGCCCCCCTGCACCACCATTTCGAGCTGATCGGGTGGGCCGAGGAGAAGATCACCGTTCGCTTCTGGATCGTGGCGGCCCTGGCAGGCCTGCTTGGCTTCAGCCTGTACCTCGCAACCGTGCCCGGGCTGGCCTGAGACCGATGAACACCATGACCGCGCCGATCGCGACCCTCGAGGACCTGCGAGGACGCCACGCGGTGGTCCTCGGCCTGGCACGCTCCGGGACCGCGGTGGCGCGATTGCTGGCCGATGCCGGCGCGGAGGTGGCGGCCTACGACAGGCGACCCGCGACCGAGCTGGTGGAGGCGGTCCAGGCGTTGGGCGGCCGGCCGGTGCGGCTGGCATTGGGCGTCAGCGCCGACGAGGCACGTGCCCTGATCGCAACGGCCGACCTGCTGGTCACAAGCCCGAGCATCTCGCCCTCGATGCCCACCACTGACGCCTGGCTGCGCGCGGCGATCAAGGAGGCGATCGCGCGTGGCGTGGAGCTGGTCAGCGAGGTCGAGCTCTTCCTGCGCCTGACACAGGCCCGGGTGCTGGCCGTGACGGGCACCAAGGGCAAGACCACGACCACCTCGCTGATCGGGGCGATCATGGACGCGGCCGGCATGCCACATCTCCTGGGCGGCAACATCGGCCGGCCGCTGATCGAGGAGGTCGAGCGCCTCGGTGCTGGCGACTGGGCGGTGCTCGAGCTCTCCGAGCTGCAGCTCCCGACCATCTCGCGCGGTGCGGAGATCGCCGTCTACACCAACATCGGCGCCGATCACCTCGACCGACACGGGACCGAGGAGGCCTATCGAGCAGTCAAGGCTCGGCTCGCCGAGCTGAGCGTGACCCATGGCCACGTCGTGCTCAACGCGGACGATCCGGGCTGCCGTGAGCTCGGAGCGCGCCTGCCTGCTGCCTCGATCGCGTGGTACGCCCTCGCGGCCGATGATGCCTGGATGGCGGCGCGCCTGATCGACGGCTGGCTCACGATCCGCGGCGAGCGGGTGCTGGCGGCCGCCGAGGTGCCGATCCCCGGGCGGCACACACTGGCCGATGCACTGGCGGCTGCCCTGGCCGCCTCGCTCGCCGGAGCCTCCAACGAGGCGATCGCGACCGGCATTCGCGACTTCGGCGGCGTCCCGCACCGACTGGAGCGGGTGGCGACGCGCCAGGGCGTGGCGTGGGTCAACGACTCGCAGGCGACGATCCCGATGGCGGCGATCGCGGCGCTGGACGCCTTCGCGCCGGCCGAGGTGGTGCTGATCGCAGGTGGCCAGGACAAGGGGCTCGACTACGCGGCCTTTGCCGACGCGATCGCCCGTCGCTGCCGCGCGGCGATCCTGATCGGCGAGACCGGCGACCTGCTCGAGGCGCTGATCGAGCGCCGAGTGCCGGTGGTTCGGGCCGAGGGGATGCGCGATGCGGTCGCGGCGGCGGCCGCCTGGGCGGTGGCGGGCGACGTGGTCGTGCTCGCCCCGGCCGCCGCCTCGTTCGACATGTTCGACGACTACGCTGCACGTGGCGATGCCTTCCGCGCCGCTGTCCGCGCCCTTGATGCGGAGGAGCCGGACGCATGACGGCGATGGCCACCGCCACCACCACTCGTCGCACGGCCCGAGCCGGCGTCCGGCGGGAGCGCCACGAGGCCTCGTACCCGCTGCTGATCGCGGTCATCGCGCTGGTCGCCATCGGCGTCGTGATGGTCTACTCGGCCTCGAGCGTGCGCTCGTACATCTCCACCTCGGACCCGGGCAGCCAGGGGTTCCAGCAGGGGATCTGGGCGGCGCTGGGGCTGGTGCTCATGTTCGCCGCCAGCCGCACCGACTTCCGCGTGCTGCGCTACACCGCGATCCCGGTCTTCGTGCTGACCATGGCGCTCCTGGCCATCGTCCTGGTGCCAGGCATCGGCACCTCGGCATTCGGCTCACGACGCTGGCTGTTCCTGCCGGGGATCGGTGGCTTCCAGCCCGCCGAGCTCGCCAAGCTGGCGGTCTGCCTGTACCTCGCCCACTGGTTGGATCGGCGTGGGACCGCGGCACGCGGGCTGGCCAACGGCCTGCTGCCGTTCGTGATCCTTGTTGCGCCCGGCTTTTTCCTGATCGCGCTCGAGCCGGACCTGGGGACGGCCGGGGTTTACGCCGCCGCGTCGCTGGCCATCTTCTTCATGGCCGGCGCCAACCTGCTCTACCTGGGCGCCGTCGGCGCGGCGGTGATGGGCGCCGCCTACCACATGGTGACCCAGACGGAGTACCAGCTCCACCGAATCAACAGTTTCCTCGACCCATTCAGCGACCCACTGAAGCACGGCTACAACGCCGTGCAGTCGCTGATGGCATTGGCCCTCGGCGGCATCACCGGCGCCGGGCTCGGCGCCAGCCGGCAGAAGTATCTCTATCTGCCGGCCCCGTCGACCGACTTCATCTTCGCCATCATCGGCGAGGAGTGGGGGCTGATCGGGACCCTGACCGTGCTCGCCCTGTTCGTGATGGTGGCCTACCAGGGCTACCGGATCGCGATCCATGCGCCCGATACCTTCTCCGGCCTCCTGGCCGCGGGGATCACCACCTGGCTGGTCGCCCAGGCCTGCATCAACATGATGGTCGTCACCGCGCTGCTGCCGGTCACCGGCATCCCGCTCCCGTTCATCAGCTACGGTGGCTCGGCCCTCATCATCAACCTCGTGGCGGTCGGCATCCTGTTGTCGATCTCCCGCGAGACCACGCAGACAGGATCAATGCTTGATGCGGTGTTCGGTGTCGGGCGGCGGGACAGGCGGGCACATCTACCCCGCGCTGGCCGTCGCAAGGGCACTGCGCGACGCGCAGCCCGAGCTTGAGGTCAGCTACATCGGCGGCGCGCGGGGTCTCGAGCGCACCCTCGTCGCCAATGGCGAGTTGCCCTACCACCAGCTGGTGGTCCGTTCATTGCGCAGCACCGGCGCCGATCTCCACCTCGTGCTCGACCCGCTCCGCCTGGCGGCGTCCGTGCCCCAGGCATGGCGGCTCCTCGGCCGGCTGCGCCCGGCCGTCATCTTTACTACGGGCGGATACCTGGCCCTTCCCCTGGTCTCAGCAGCCCGCGCCCGCGGCATTCCGAGTCTCTTGTGGGAGGGGAACGTGATCCCGGGCCGGGCGACGGCGACGGTCGCTCGCCTTGCCACGCGAGTGGCGGTCTCCTTCCCCCCAACCCTCGATGCGTTTCCCGGACGCAGCTTCGTCTCGGGCACACCCATCCGCTCATTCGCCGGGATCGACCGCGCTGCCGCTCGCGCCTCGTTCGGGGTGGCGCCGGACGAGCGCCTGCTGCTCGTCTTCGGCGGATCGCAGGCCGTCGCCCGCATCACTGCTGCCCTCGATGCCGCGCTCGAGCGGCTCCTGCCTGATTGGCGAATCCTGCACCTCGCCGGGCCGACGGGGATGCCCGCTGCGCTCGGCATGCGCGGACGGCTCCCCGAGGCCCTCGCCGAACGGTATGAGCCGATCGCATTCCTGACCGATCGGATGGCTGAGGCACTGGTTGCCAGCGACCTCGTGCTTGGACGCGCCGGCTCGTCGACCTGCGCCGAGGTGGCCGCGGTGGGGGTCGCCTCAATCCTGGTCCCATATCCTCACGCGGCCGGCCACCAGCAGGCGAATGCGGCCTGGCTCGCCAACCAGGGAGCCGCGGTGATGGTGCCGGACGCGGAGCTCGACGGGGACCGGCTGGTGGCCGATGCAAGGGCTCTGCTCGACGATGAGCATCGGGCCAGGATCGGCGAGAAAGCGAGAGCGCTGGCCCGGCCGGACGCCGCGCGCCTCCTGGCCGAGGAGCTGCTGGCGATGGGGGAGGGACGGCCGCTGCCATCGCTGACCGGGACGGCTGGTTGACGGTCATGGCGCAGATCAACGCCGCCGATCTCCAGCACCTCGATGCCCTGGCTGCCGAGCGGGGGATCGACCTGTCCGTGGATGCGCCGATGGCGCCGCTCACCACGCTGCGGGTCGGGGGAACGGCCGACCGGCTGGTCGAGGTGCACAGCCGTGACGAGCTGGTAGCGGCGCTCGGGCTCGCGCGCGACGCGCAGGTTCCCTGGTTCGTCCTCGGCAACGGCAGCGACGTGGTGGTCGCCGACGCCGGGATCCGCGGCCTCGTGATCCGCAACCGGGCGAGGAGCATGGGGATCGACGGCCAACAGCTGCACGCCGACGCGGGCACGCCGATGGCGCTCCTCGTGCGCCGCTGCACCACGGCGGGCCTGGCAGGCCTGGAGTTCGGCACGAGCATCCCCGGCACGCTTGGCGGCGCCGTCTGGGCCAACGCCGGGGCGCATGGCCGCGAGATGCGGGACGTGGTCGAGACGATCGAGGCCTGGAGTCCCGCGGACGGGACGGTCGCCAGCCTCGACGCGGCCGCGTGTCATTTCGCCTATCGCGAATCTCGCTTCAAGCACACCCCCGAGGTGGTCGTGGCGGCGATCCTCGCCCTCGACAGCGACGCGCCGGACGCGATCGCCGGCCGAGTAACGGAGAACCAGGCGCAGCGCGTTGCCACCCAGCCCCTCGCCGACCAGAACGCGGGGAGCGTCTTCCGCAACCCGCCGAACGACCACGCCGGCCGCCTCATCGACGCCGCCGGCCTGAAGGGGCTGCGCATCGGCACCGCCAGCGTCAGCACGCTGCATGCGAATTTCATCGTGACCGATCGCGGCGGCCGCGCCGCCGATGTGCGCGCGCTGGGCGATCACGTCCGGACCGAGGTCAGCGCGCGATTCGGGATCGATCTCGCCTACGAGATCGAGTTCGTCGGCGACTGGGCAACGGCGTCCAATGCCGAGGGTGCGGCATGACCGGGCGCCTCCGGGTCGGCATCTTCGCCGGTGGCCGGTCCGCGGAGCACGAGGTGAGCGTGAGCTCGGCGGACGCGGTCCTGCGGGCGATCGATCGCGACCGATTCGAGCCGTACCTGGTGTACATCGACCGCGACGGGCGCTGGCACTTGCCCGCCGGCCCGGCGCCGCTGCTCGGCGACGAGCCGCTGGCCCAGCTGCTGGGAGCCTCCACGCCCGCTGAGCAGACGAGCCTGCTGCGCGCGCACGCAGACATGCCACTCAGCGTCGCCGACGATCGCGCCGAGCTCGCGCCGCGGGCCGTCCTGCGCTCCCTGGCCGAGGCGATCGACGTCGCCTTCCTGGCGTTGCACGGTCCGTTCGGCGAGGACGGCACCCTGCAGGGGTTCCTCGAGATGGCCGGTATCCCATACACCGGGGCCGGCGTGATGGCGAGCGCGGTGGCGATGGACAAGGTCGTCTTCAAGGACCTGATGCGAGGCCACGGGCTGCCAGTGGTCGACTATGCCTGGTTCCGTCGCGCCGCCTGGCGCCGAGCCCCGCAACGCGTGCTGGGCGATATCGCCGAGGCGGTGGGGGAGCGTTCGGTGGTCAAGCCCGCGCGGCTGGGGAGCAGCGTCGGCATGACCCTGGTCCACGGCCCCGCCGAGCTTCCCGATGCACTCGACGAGGCGTTTCGCTACGACAGCAAGGTGATCGTCGAGGCGTACGTCGCAGGCGCCCGCGAGCTGGAATGCGGGGTGCTCGGCAATGACGAACCGCTCGTCTTCGAGCCGGGCGAGGTGATCAGCCACCACGAGTGGTACGACTACGAGGCCAAGTATGTGCCCGGGCTGGCCGATGTCGTGCCCGCGGCCCAGGTCGATCCGGAGCTTGCAGCGCGTGTCAAGGAGCTGGCGCTGGCCGCCTATCGGGCCGTCGACTGCGCCGGCCTGGCGCGCGTCGACTTCCTGGCCCCGCGCGATGGGGTCTACCTCTCGGAGATGAACACGCTGCCGGGCTTCACGGCAACCAGCATGTACCCGAAGCAGGCCGAGCTGGCGGGCCTCGCCTTCCCGGAGCTCATCGCTCGGCTCATCGACCTTGGGCTGGAATCAGCTCAAGAGGGGCGAACGCCGGGCATGGGCGACTCGCCTGGTGAGGGATGACGCGCCGCTCGACGACGTCACGCCGGCGCTCATCGGCTCATGCCCGCCGTCCCCGCGCGCCGCTTCGCAGGCGCGTCCGGGGCGCACTACCGGCCCCCGGTAGGATCGCCGCCGGGTTGCTGACCGCGGTTCTGATCGGCGGGCTGCTGGCCCTCGTCAACGGGCCCTGGCTGCGGGTCGACAGGGTCGCCTGGGCGGGCGAGCGATTCACTCCGGACACCCAGCTGCAGCAGGCGCTGGCGTCGCTCGACGGAAGCCGCCTGCTCGCGGTCGATTCCACCGCGGTGGCCGCGAAGATCCAGCGCCTGCCCGCCGTCTCGCGGGCGACGGTGGAGGCGGTCCTCCCCGACGCGGTCCGGGTTCACATCGTGGAGAAGGTGCCGACCTTCGTCTGGCAGACGAGCGCGGTGCGACTGGTCGGCGTGGCCGATGGCACGCTGATCGGCCAGCTCGCGCTGGAGGCGGATCTGCCCGCCGACCTCGCCGCGCTGCCGCTCATCGACGACGATCGCGTCCAGGGCCGGAGCCTCATCGTGGGCGATCGGATCGATCCGTCCAGCCTCGCCGCCGCGCTGCGCCTGTCGGAGGTCGATCCTGCGGCCCTCGGGTCGACCGCGGTCGACCTGGACGTGCGCCTGACCGACAACGACGGCTTCCTGCTGGTGTCGGCTCAGCCCACCTGGCTGGCTGATTTCGGCCTCTACCCGAGCTCCGATTTCGGTCAGCCCGGAGCGCTCCAGGAGCGGGTCGAGGCACAGGTCACGGCGGTCCGCACCCTCTTCTCAATCGAGGCTGAGGCGACGATCGGGTGGGTCGATGCTCGCGACCCCCGGAGGGTATATTGGCGCCCGTAGAATCCGCGGCTGGGTCGAGACCGGCCAGCGCGGCGCACGCAGGATGCATCTCCGATGTGGCTTGCCCTGGGAGGCCTGGCCCTAGGCGTGGCGCTCGGCCTGGCGCTGAACGTGAACGTCAGCCCGGACCTGGCGCGCTACAGCGCGGTCGGCATCTTGGCCGGCCTCGACTCGGTGCTGGGCGCCATTCGGGCCGAGCTGGATGCCCACTACGACAACCGAGTCTTCATCTCCGGATTCGTGACCAACGCCCTGGTGGCGGTGGCCCTCACCTTCGTAGGGGATCGGCTCGGCATCGACCTCTATCTGGTTGCGCTGTTCGCCTTCGGGCTGCGCATCTTCCAAAACGTGGCACTCATTCGCCGCCACTTCCTGTAGGCTCGGACGCACCCGTGCCGCGGAAGAGCGGCGGGACGTACGGGAGGTAGCTTGGACAGGGAGACGGTCCTCGTCGGCATCGACGCCGGCACGACCAAGGTGACGACCCTCATCGGCGAGGTCAGCCGAGGTGGCGACGTCAACATCATCGGCTATGGGATCGCCCCTTCGGCCGGGATGAAGAAGGGGATGGTCGCCAACATCGACCAGACCGTGAACTCCATCGCCGCCAGCCTGGAGAAGGCTGAGCGCCTGTCGGGCTACAAGATCAGCTCTGCCTTCGTCTCCGTCGGCGGCAGCCACATCAGCAGCCAGAACAGCCGAGGCGTGGTGGCCGTCTCCGGCCACAAGCGCGAGGTGAGCCGCGAGGACGTGGCCCGCGCGACCGAGGCCGCCAAGGCGATCCAGGTCCCCTCAAATCGCGAGATCCTGCATGTCATCCCGCGCGGCTACATCGTCGACGGCCAGGAGGGCATCAAGGACCCGCTCGGCATGAGCGCCGTTCGCCTCGAGGTCGAGACCCACATCGTGGCCGGCGCAGCCACGTCCGTCCAGAACCTGTCGAAGTGCATCGCCAACGCCAACGTCGAGATCGACGAGCTGGTGATCAGCTCGCTGGCGTCCGCCGAGGCGACCCTCACCGACACCGAGAAGGAGCTGGGCGTGATGGTCGCCGACATCGGCGGCGGCACCACCGACCTGGCGATCTTCACCGATGGCGCGGTCTACCACTCTGCCGTCCTGCCGGTGGGCGCCATCAATGTCACCAACGACGTGGCGATCGGGCTGCGCACCAGCCTCGACCTGGCGGAGGAGATCAAGATCAAGCACGGCTCCGCCAACCTGGCCGATATCGCCCCCGAGGAGCTGCTCAACGTGGCGGTCCTCGGCGAGGGCGGCGGGCAGACGATCCAGCGCAAGAAGCTGTGCGAGATCATCGAGGCCCGCATGAGCGAGATCTATTCGCTCATCGGCGAGGAGGTCAAGCGCTCGGGCCACGCGGGCTTGCTGCCGGCCGGCGTCGTGCTGACCGGTGGCGGCGCGCGGCTCGGCGGCGTCGCGGAGCTCGCCCGCGAGGTCCTCCAGATGCCGGTGCGGGTGGCGTCGCCGCAGGGGGTCGGCGGGCTGATGGACCAGCTCTCCAACCCGGCCTTCAGCACCTCGATCGGTCTGCTCCTGTGGGGCGCTCACCACATCGGCAGCGAGCCGATCAGCTTCACCACCGGGTCGCCGATCGGCGGCGGCGTCGGGCGCTTCATGGACTGGCTGCGAGGCCTCTTCCCCGGCTGATCGACCGTCGGCCACGGCTCCCGGGTGTGGAGCGACCGCCGATCCCTCCACCACGATTTCGACGGCTGTGGACAACTCGGCGGGCGTATGTGGATAAATCGGCAACGCCGCGTCGGCCGGGTCGGTAGAATCGGTCAGACCCGCGCGAGCTCCGGGTTCGCCCAGCAAGCAGCCAGCACCTTGTGCAGGAGAACCCCCCATGCCGCTCCGTTCGGACGCCGAGCACTTCGCACTGATCAAGGTCATCGGGGTCGGTGGCGGCGGGTCGAATGCCGTCAACCGGATGATCCGGGCCGAGATGATGGGGGTCGAGTTCATCGCGGTGAACACCGACGCCCAGGCGCTCCTGCAGAGCGACGCCCCGCACAAGATCCGCATCGGCGACAAGATCACGCGGGGCCTCGGCGCAGGTGCGGACCCGATGGTTGGCCAGCGAGCGGCCGAGGAGGACAGCGAGAAGATCTACGAGGCTCTCAAGGACGCCGACATGATCTTCATCACCGCCGGCATGGGCGGTGGCACCGGCTCCGGGGCGGCCCACGTCATCGCCGAGATCGCCAAGGACCTTGGCGCGCTGACGGTCGGCGTCATCACCAAGCCGTTCAGCTTCGAGGGGGTCCGCCGCAAGCTGGTGGCGGAGCAGTTCAGCGAGCTGCTCAAGGACAAGTGCGACACCCTCATCACCATTCCGAACGATCGTCTGCGCGAGGTGGTCGACAAGAAGACCAGCATCCTCGACGCCTTCCGGGTGGTGGACGACGTGCTGCGCCAGGGCGTTCAGGGCATCAGCGACCTGATCACCGTGCCGGGCCTCATCAACCTCGACTTCGCCGACGTCAAGACGATCATGCGCGACGCAGGGTCGAGCATGATGGGGATCGGCATCGGCACCGGCGACAACCGGGCGGTCGAGGCCGCCCGGGCGGCGGTCATGAGCCCGCTTCTGGAGGTCAACATCACCGGGGCGCGCGGGATCCTGTTCAACGTGACCGGCGGCAGCGACCTCGGCCTGTTCGAGGTCAACGAGGCGGCCGAGGTGATCAAGGAGGCAGCGGATCCCGAGGCCAACATCATCTTCGGCACGGTGATCGACGACCGGATGCGGGACGAGGTCAAGGTGACCGTCATCGCCACCGGCTTCGACGCCACCCGCAAGCCGCGACCGGCGGGGCGCGCAGTCACCGCCTCGAGCGGGGTTGCGACCGGTATCGAGGCGTCGCTCGATGAGCGGAGCCGCGAGATCCTGGCCGAGATCGAGCGTGACCGCGCCGAGCGCCAGGCATTGGAGGACCAGATGCCCGAGGCGTCGCCCTTCGCCGTCGGCGAGAAGCCGGCCGAGACGACTACCCGGTCCACCGACCGGCAGCCGATCCCGGTGCGTGGCGGTGGGCTTGATCGCCCGAGCTACGGCGAGACCGACCTCGACATCCCCTCCTTCCTTCGGCGCAAGAGCGAATAGCGACCGTCATGGACCGATGCGCCCCGGCCAGCCGGCCGGGGCGTTCGCTTCTCGTCCGCACACCGCCGCGATGCTGCCCGTCTCTGAGCCGCCCCTCACCGCGGAGCTGATCCGCTCCCGTCACGACGGGTTGCTGCGAGGGTTGCGCGCGGCCGCCGAGGCCGGCGGCCAGGACCCCGACGCGGTGCGCGTGCTGGCTGTCACCAAGGGCTTCGGGGCTGCGGTCATCCGCGAGGCGACCGCCGCGGGGCTGGGCCGTTTCGGCGAGAACCGGGTCCAGGAGGCAATCCCCAAGATGAGCGCGGCGCCCGATGCCGAATGGCACCTCGTCGGCCGCCTGCAGGCCAACAAGGCCAGGCCGGCGGTGCGCGGGTTCGCTGCCATACACTCGGTCGACTCGCTCGAGCTGCTGGCCCGCGTCGACCGGATCGCCGCGGAGGAGTCGCGGGCGCCGATGGCATTCCTCCAGGTCAACGTGACCGCGGAGACGACGAAGGGAGGCTTCGCGCTGGACTGGTTCGAGGAGGCGGCGCGGCGCCCTGGTTCCCTGTCCGCCGCTGTCGCTGACCTGGTCGCCGTCCGCTTGGCAGGATTGATGACGATCGGGCCGGCCGGGGTCTCGCCCGAGCAGTCGCGGCGGGCCTTCGCCACGCTGCGACAGCTGAGGGATGACTTGCAGCAGCTGACCGGGCGTCCTCTCCCGGAGCTGTCGATGGGGATGACCGCGGATGCGGATGCGGCCGTGGCCGAGGGAGCGACCCTGGTCCGGATCGGCACCGCCATCTTCGGTCCCCGGCCCGCCTGAGCACGCGCTGCTATCCTCGAAGTCGAGATGCCGCTCGTCGTCCTCAACTTCCTCGAGCTCCTCATCAGCGCGCTGATGCTGCTGGTGATCGCGCGCGTCGTGGTCAGCTGGCTCGCCCCGTCGGGGGGCGGTGGCCTGGTCGCGTTCATCTACCAGGCGACGGAGCCGATCCTGGCGCCGATCCGACGGGTGGTACGCCCGACCGGGGGACTCGACTGGGCACCGCTGATCGCGATGCTGGTCCTGGGCGTGTTGCTCCGCCTGGTCATTCGCCTCGGCAATTGAGGGCCGGGAAGCCCATCGGTATACTGCGAACCCCGCGTGGGCGATTGGCTCAGCCCGGTTAGAGCGCACGGTTCACATCCGTGAGGTCACTGGTTCGAATCCAGTATCGCCCACCACCCCATCCCCAACGGCGCAGGTGACCGATGCCCCCGCCCCAGGCGCCTAGCCGCCCTCGCCGCCTTCGCGCCATCCGGATGCTCAAGCCGCTGGCTGAGCGCGACTACGCGCTGCTGGCTGGTGGTTCGCTCATCTCGCAGCTGGGGGACGGCTTCTTCTTCGTCGCCCTCGCCTGGCAGGTGTACCAGATCAGCAACGTGCCGACCGCCCTGTCGCTGGTCGGCCTGGCCTGGACCCTCCCGTTGGTCCTCTTCGTGCTGATCGGCGGCGTCTTCAGCGACCGATACGACCGGCGCTGGCTGATGGTCGGCGCAGACCTGATCCGCGCACTGGCGATTGGGCTGATTGGGGTCCTGTCGGTGCTCGGCGTGCTCGACCTGTGGCACGTTGTGGCACTCATCGCGTTCGTTGGCCTGGGTGACGCGTTCTTCAACCCGGCCTCGACGGCGATCGTGCCCGACCTGCTGCCGGAGGACCAGCTGCCCTCTGCCAACGCCCTGCAGGGGTTGATCCGGCCGCTCGCCATTCGCCTCATCGGACCGGCCATCGGCGGCTTCACGGTAGCGGCAATCGGACCGGGCACCGCCTTCCTGTTCGATGCCGGCAGCTTCCTGGTCTCGGCGATCGCCATCCTGGCGATCGCTCCGCGTCCCCGCCACGAGGTGGCTGACCACGGCCTGCGCCAGACGGTGAGCGAGGTCCGTGAGGGGGTGACATTCGTGCGGGCCACGCCCTGGATCTGGGCCACCCTCCTTTCGGCGATGCTCAGCCTGCTCGTCTTCGTGGGTCCCCAGCAGGCCCTGCTGCCATTCCTGGTCAAGAACCGCCTTGAGCTGGGAGCCGACGCACTGGGCGCGATCTTCGCGGTCGGGGGCATAGGGTCGGTGCTGACCGCGATCGCCGTGGGACACTTCGGCCAGCCCCGCCGACGCGTGACGGCGATGTACGTTTCGTGGTCGCTTGGCGTGCTCCTCATCGGCGGCTTCGGCCTCATGACCGAGCTGTGGCATGCCCTGCTCCTGTCTGCGGTGGGAGCCTCGCTCTTCGAGCTGGGCCAGATCATCTGGACCACGATGCTCCAGCAGCTCGTCCCGCGTGAGCTGCTCGGCCGCGTCTCAAGCCTCGACTGGCTGGTCTCGATCGGGCTGGTGCCGGTCTCGTTCGCGCTGACCGGCCCCGTGGCCGCGGCGATCGGTCCCGAGATGACACTGGTACTGGCGGGGACCATCGGCGCCGTGCTGATGGGCGCCCTGCTCTTTGCACCCGGTGTTCGGGATCCGGAGCGTGCCATCCCGCGCGAGGCTGCTGCGTGAGCCGCGGCGAAGCGGCGCCAATCCGAGTCGCGATCTTCGGCGAGACGTACCTGCCCTACCTCTCCGGCGTGACCGTCTCGACCGAGGCACTCGCTCGCGGCCTGGGCGCCGCTGGACACGAGGTGCTGCTGGTGGTGCCGCGGCCCGCCGACGGCAGCGAGCCGGGGACCGCCGGCGCCCTGGGACCGGACCCCCGCTTGGCGTGGCTCCCATCGTTCCAGGCGCCGGGTCCGGCACCCTCCGGCTACCGGGTGCCGAGTCCGATCCCATCCGCGGCGCTCGACTCCGCCACCGCCTTCGCGCCGCAGATCGTCCACGCCCAGTCGCCGTTCACCTCCGGGCTGATGGCGCGACGCCTGGCCCGGCGGCTCGGGGCGCCGCTGGTCTTCACGCATCACACCCGTTTCGGCGACTACCGCCACTATCTCGGGCCGCTGGCCCTTCCCGGCTCGGTGCTGATGGATGCCTACCTGCGCCGCTTCTGGCGTAGCTGCGCGGCGATCGTGGCGCCGGGCAACGAGCTGTCGCGGGAGATCGCCGATCGCCTCGGTCAGCGCCCGCGGCCGCTGGTGCGGACGATCCCGACCGGCATCGACGTGGCCGCATTGGCGGCGCTGCCCGCCGTGGACCCGCGGCCGGCAGCCGGTTGGCCAGGCGACGCGGTTGTGGTGGCGAGCCTTGGCAGGCTGGCCCCCGAGAAGAGCGTGGACCTCGTCCTCGCTGCCTTCGCCGAGGTTGCGGCGACCGACGACGCCGCCCGCCTGGTCATGATCGGGGGCGGTCCGTCCGAGTCGTCGCTTCGTCGGCGGGCCGCGCTGCCCGACCTGGCAGGCAGGGTGCACCTGACCGGGCAGCTGCCGCGCCGCGAGGCGCTCTCGTTGGCCAAGGGCGCGGACCTGCTCCTCGCGGCATCGCGCACCGAGACACAGGGGCTGGTGCTGGCCGAGGCGCTGGCGGTCGGCCTGCCGGTGGTGGCCCTGGCCGGACCCGGCGTCGCCGATTCAGTGCGCGACGGCGTCGACGGGATGGTCGTCCCGGTCGAGCCGGCGGGTGACCGGCGAGCCCGGCTCGCCGCCACCGTTCGTGGCCTTGTCGGCGACCCCGCTCGCCGGGCCACGCTGGCTCAGGCGGCGGTCAATGGGGCGGATCGCTTCGATGTGGCTACGCGCATCGGCAGCATGGTCGCGCTGTACCGGGAGCTTCTCGCGGAACCGAGCTGACAATCGGCTCATTGCTTGCACCGGCTGTCGCGCCGCGTACAATGCCAGCCATGCGCGCGAGTCTGACGGCCCGGTTCGTCTCCCATCCCGCGATCGCCTTCGGAGCGCGCCGCGCAGCCGGTCGCAAGCGGAGTCTCGGGTTGCAGACCTCGTCGCTCATCTATCACGCCTCATCGTTCGCGCACCATCGCGCGCCGACCATCGCCGCCCTGCGTTCACCGACGAGTCGCTTCCGGTTTCCGTCGGTGGGCAGCGTCGGCCGCGTCAGCCCGCGTCGCGCCCTCCTGTCGCTCGGGCTACCGCGCGCCCGTCGCGCATAGCGCCGCGGGTGCCCGCGCTGCGTTCCGCCAGGGCGACGTCTGCCGGCGGGGTCGTCCACCGCACTGAGGGCGGTCGAGTCGAGATCGTCCTGGTTCGCCGTCGCCAGCCGCCACTCTGGGCGCTCCCCAAGGGAACCCCCAACTCGGGCGAGACGCTGGCCGAGACGGCCGTTCGGGAGACAAGCGAGGAGACCGGCCTGCTGGTCGAGATCGAGGAGCCGATCAGGGCCATCACCTACTTCTTCGTCCATGGCCGGACGCGCTTCCACAAGACTGTCCATTTCTTCCTGATGCATCCGATCGGCGGTCGGCTGGAGGACCACGACCACGAGTTCGACGAGGCCGACTGGTTCCAGCTGGACGAGGCGCTGAAGGTGATGACCCACGCCACCGAACGGGAGGTCGTGCTGCGCGCTGCCGAGCTCCTGGCGGCGCGCGGAGAGGTGGCGGAACTGTCGGTCAGCCGGGCCCCGTCGTGACCGAGGCCCCGGCGCTCCTGCGCCACACGCCGCTCCATGCCAGCCACCTGGCGCTTCACGCCCGGATGGTTCCGTACGCCGGCTACGAGATGCCGGTCCAGTACACCTCGATCATCGACGAGCACCGCACCGTGCGCAGCGCCGTCGGCCTCTTCGATCTCTCCCACATGGGGGAGATCCATCTGTCGGGGCCCGAGGCCCTCGCCTTCGCCCGCTACGCGCTCGTCAGCGACCCGGGACTGCTGGAGCCGGGCCAGGCCCAGTACTCGATGCTGTGCGCTCCCGACGGCGGGATCATCGACGACGTGATCGTGTACCGCGTCGAGGACGGCTACCTGATCGTGTGCAATGCCGCAAATCACGATGCGGTGCTGGCTCAACTGGAGTCCCTCAGCGCCAGCGGCGACTTCGACGTGCACGTGGCGGACCGCTCGGACGAGACGGCCCTGATCGCACCGCAGGGCCCGAAGGCCGCGGAGCTGCTCGGCCGGCTCACCGACCTCGATCTGTCGTCGCTCGGCAACTATCGCTCGTTCCAGGGCCGGGTCGCCGGCACCGAGTGCCTGGTGGCCCGCACCGGCTATACCGGCGAGGACGGGTTCGAGTTGTTCTGCGCGGCGCGCCGTGCCCAACGCCTGTGGGACGCGCTCATCTCGACCGGCGACGACCTCGGGCTCAAGCCCTGCGGGCTCGGGAGCCGCGACACGCTCCGCCTGGAGGCGGGGATGCCGCTGTATGGCAACGAGCTGGACCGATCGGTGAACCCATATGAGGCGAACCTGGGACGGGTGGTCAAGCTGGAGAAGGGCGAGTTCGCTGGGCGCGCAGCGCTGTCAGCGGTGCAGCAGACCGGTCCGCAGCGCAGGCTAGTCGGGCTGATGATGCGCGACGAGGCGATCGCCCGGCATGGCTACCCGGTCCTGGTCGATGGGACGGAGGCGGGGGTGGTGACGAGCGGAACCCTCTCACCCACCCTCGGCGAGAGGATCGCCATGGCCTACCTACCCGCCGGCCATGCCGCCGTCGGTGGCGCTGTCGAGGTGCTCGTCCGCGAGCGCCCACACCCCGCCGAGCAGGTAAAGTTGCCGTTCTATCGCCGCCCAAAGCCGGACACCGCCTGAGCGCGACCGGCGCACTGTCCCCTGAAGGAGCCCGATGTCCGCCACCCCACCCGACGACCGGCGCTACTCGCGTGAGCACGAGTGGGTGCGCGTCGAAGGCTCCGTCGCCGTCATCGGGATCACGAGCTTCGCCGCCAATGAGCTGGGCGACATCGTCTACGTCGAGCTGCCGGAGATCGGGGCAGGCGTGGCTCAATTTGCGAGCTTCGGCGTGGTCGAGAGCGTCAAGGCGGTGAGCGATCTGTTCGCGCCCGTCTCTGGAGAGGTGACCGAGACGAACGCCGAGCTGCGCGGCAGCCCTGAGCTGCTCAACACCGACCCGTTCGGCGCCGGCTGGATCGCGAAGGTCACGCTCACCGATCCGGCGGAGATGGACAAGCTCCTGGACGCGGCGGCCTACGCGGAGCTCACCGCCGGCTGATGTCCTACTCCCCGCACACCGCTGCCGACCGCGAGCGGATGCTCGCGGCGATCGGGGTCGCATCGGTCGACGACCTCTTCGCCGACATTCCCGCGGCGGTGCGCGCGACCGGCTTCGACTTGCCCGCGCCGCTCACCGAGCAGGAGGTCCGCGCCGAGCTCGCGCGCCTGGCCGGGCAGAACCGGATCCCGCGCGTCAGCTTCCTGGGTGCCGGGGTCTACCGCCACCTGGTCCCGGCCGTGGTCAACGAGGTGATCGGGCGCGCCGAGTTTTCGACCTCGTACACCCCCTACCAGCCTGAGGTCAGCCAGGGGACCCTGCAGAGCATCTACGAGTTCCAGTCGCTGATCTGCGAGCTGACCGGGATGGAGGTTGCGTCCGCTTCGCATTACGACGGGGCAACCGCGACGGCCGAGGCGGCGCTGATGGCATGCCGCCTGACCGGACGCCACCGGGTCGCTGTCTCGACCGCGGTGAACCCCCAGGTTCGTCGCGTGCTCGCCACCTACTGCGCCGGGCCGGGGATCGAGATCGTGGAGGTGCCCGCCGACACGTCCGAGGGCGGGACCGGCCTGACCGCGCCGGACGCGGCCGCCCGCGTGCTGAGCGACGACTGCGCCTGCCTCATCGCCCAGCAGCCGAACGTGTTCGGCGGGATCGAGCCGATGGCGGAGCTGGCTGACACCGCACATGGCGCCGGCGCTCTGATGGTGGCGGTGGTGGAGCCGACATCGCTTGCCCTGCTCGCCGCGCCCGGATCCTACGGGGCCGATATCGTGGCCGCCGAGGGCCAGCCACTCGGCATCCCGCCGTCGTACGGCGGGCCGTACGTGGGGCTCATGGCCGCCCGCATGGAGTCCGTGCGGCAGATGCCCGGCCGGCTGGTCGGCGCGACGCGCGACGGGCAGGGGCGCAAGGGCTACGTGCTCACCCTCCAGGCGCGCGAGCAGCACATCCGCCGTGAGAAGGCGGCCAGCAACATCTGCACCAACCAGGCGCTCTGCGCGCTCGCTGCAGCCACATACCTGTCGGCGGTCGGCCCGGAGGGCCTCCGCGAGGTGGCCGACCTGTCCGCCACGCAGGCGCGCCACGTGGCGGCGGCGATCGAGGCGGCCGGCCTCGGTCAGCGTCGCTTCAGCGCGCCGTATTTCGCCGAGGTGGCGATCCTGGTTCCCGACGCAGCTCGCCGGCATGCCACCCTCGCCGAGCAGGGGATCGTGGCGGGCTTTCCCCTCCACACCGACTATCCCGAGCTGGCCGACACGCTGCTGCTGGCCGCGACCGAGCTGACCACCGATGCCGATGTCGAAGCCCTGGTCGAGGGCCTGGGGTCGACCCGATGAGCGTGCTCGAGCGTCCCGCGACGGGCGATGCCTCGGGTCGCGGCGCGGCGTTCACCTCGCCCGAGGCGGGCGACGAGCTGACGATCATCGAGCCGCTCATCTTCGACTCCTCGCGACCGGGCCGCCGCGCGGTGCGATTCCCGCTCCCATCGAGTGCGGCGCGTGCCGCGGCCGGCGGTCAGCCGTCGATCCCCGAGGCCGCGGCCCGCGCCGAGGCGCCACGTCTGCCGGAGGTCGCCGAGCTCGACCTGCTGCGCCACTTCAATCGGCTCAGCCACCTGAACCACGCCATCGAGCTGGGCTTCTATCCGCTCGGCTCGTGCACCATGAAGTACAACCCCAAGGTCAACGAATGGGCGGCCCGCCTCCCCGGCCTGGCCGATTCGCATCCGCTCGACCCCGATCCGCTGGCCCAGGGCAGCCTCGAGCTGGAGTGGCTGCTGGCCGAGCTCCTCAAGGAGATGAGCGGCTTTGCGGCGATCAGCCTCCAGCCTGCCGCCGGCGCCCATGGTGAGCTGACCGGGCTCCTGATGACGCGTGCCTACCATCGGTCGCGTGGTGAGGGCGAGCAGCGCACCAAGGTGCTTGTCCCTGACAGCTCGCATGGCACGAACCCCGCCACCGCCACGATGGTCGGCTACACGGCCGTCACGATCCCGTCCAATGCGCGTGGCGGGATCGACCTCGACGCGCTGCGCGCGGCGCTCGGCCCGGACACCGCGGCGCTGATGATCACCAACCCCTCGACCCTCGGCATCTTCGAGGACCAGATCGACCAGGTCGTGGCTGCCGTCAAGGAGGCTGGGGCCATCGCCTACATGGACGGGGCCAACCTGAACGCCATCCTCGGCCGCTTCCGCCCCGGCGAGGCGGGCTTCGACGTCATGCACTTCAACCTGCACAAGACCTTTTCGACGCCGCATGGCGGGGGCGGACCCGGGGCGGGACCGATCGGCGTCAGCGAGCGCCTGGCACCCTTCCTGCCCACGCCGCAGCCGCTGCTCGTGGCCGGTGACCCCGCGGAGGTCCGCCGCAACGCCTGGTCAGGCCGTCCCACACCGGGGGCGCGCTTTGCCCTGGAGGAGCCGGGTGCCAGGGAGACCAGCATCGGCAAGGTGCGCGCCTTCACCGGCAACTTCGGCATGTTCGTGCGTGCCTACACCTACATCCGCAGCAACGGCGGTGACGGGCTGCGCGAGGTGAGCAATGACGCGGTGCTGGCCGCCAACTATCTGCGCGTCCGGCTGTCCGATGCCTTCGACCTGCCCTACGACCGCATCTGCAAGCACGAGGTCGTCTTCTCAGGTCGGCGCCAGAAGCGGCAGCACGGCGTTACGACGCTGGACATCGCCAAGGCGATCCTCGATCACCGCATCCATCCGCCTACGATCTACTTCCCCTTGATCGTGGAGGAGGCGCTCATGATCGAGCCGACCGAGACCGAATCGCTCGAGACGCTGGATGCCTTCGTCGAGATCATGCACGGCATCGCAAGCCAGGCCGAGACGGCCCCCGACGAGCTCAAGCAGGCGCCCCTCACCACGCCGGTCGGTCGCCTCGACGAGGCTGCCGCGGCTCGCCGGCCCGACCTGAGGCACGACTTCGCCACCGAGTCGACCGGCGCAACGGGGTAGGATTCGGCATCGGACGACGCATCGAACGCGGGGTGCAGGTGGTCACGGAGCAGCCGGACGGGCTCGTCGCGCGCATGAGGTTGGGGGATCCCGACGCCTTCGAGGAGTTCTTCACGACCTTTGCGCGGCCGGTCTACATCACCGCGCTGGCGATCACCCGCGATCCCTTCCTGGCCGAGGAGATCCTGCAGGACACCTTCGTCAAGGCCTACCGCGCCAGGCATCGGCTGCGAACCGATCGCTCTCCGCTGCCATGGCTCCATCGCGTCGCCACCAACCTGTGCTACAGCCGCATCGCACGCCGCAGGATGATCATGGAGCCGCTGACCGCGCTGATCAGCAACCTGGTGGCGGACCTGACCTCGCGACCGGACCAGGTGGTCGAGTCGCGTGAGATCATCGAGGTCCTCCAGCGCGCCATCGACAGGCTGCCCCCCAAGCAGCAGACCGCCGTCATCCTGTACTACCTGCACGGGTACTCGCTCGCCGAATCGGCCGAGATAGCGGGCTGCAGGGTGGGCACCATGAAGTCGCGCGTGCACTATGCGCTCAAGACGCTGCGATCACGGCTCCCGGAGGAGCGGCGTGCGCCAGCCGGTGCGAAGGTGTCGGTCAATGAGCTGTAGCCAGGCACGGCGTGAGCTGCTGCAGCACTTCGCCCTCGGCGAAGAGCTCGGGCCGCACGCCGGACCGCACCTGGCCCACCTGGAGTCCTGCGCCGACTGTCGTCGGGAGGTGGGCATCGACCGAGAACTGGTCGAGAACCTGCGTCGTGCGCTGCGAGAGCGTGTCGAGGGCGGCGCTCGGTCTGAATCCAGTTGGGAGCTGGTCCGCCGTCGGACAGTTGATCGCCCGGTGCCCTGGACGGTCCGCATCGCACACTGGAGGGGCATTGCGTCCGCCGCAGCCGCCGCCGGAATGATGGTGTTCGCCGTTGTCACCGCTCCGCAGACCACGCTCCTGCCCGTGACCCAGTCGCCATTCGTCGCCTCTGCAGCCAGGCGCGTTGTCCCGCCCGTCGAGGAAGTCAGAGGCTGGCCTCCGCCGCCCTCGATCGCGTACCTTGCGCCACAGAAGTACCCGCCGCCCGGCTGGCCCATGCAGACGCAGTTCCCGGATGAGGCTGCAGCGCGCGGGAGCGAACCGCCGATCCCCGGACTGATGCGGTAACGCTCGGACGGGCAGAGAGTGAACCTTGCGGGTCGGACGGACGTACTTAGAGATGAGGCCTCGTCGGCGCGATTGAGCGAGTACTTGACCGGATCGTGCCGCGCGCACGAAGATGGCGAATCAACGGCGGATATGGATTCGTCTCGATAGTCGTACAGAGAGGGACACTCCCCCGCCATGACCGTGGTCCAGGACACAGCCGCCGGCTTCCAGAGCGCGGCCCTCACGGGCGGCCGAAGCCTGCGTCAGATCATCTGGTCGCGCCTCCGTCGAGATAAGGTGGCGATGATCTGCCTGGTGGTCCTGGTGCTGTTCTACCTCATCGGCGTCTTCGGCCCGATCGTCTTCGGCGCGATGGGTCTCGATCCCTACAAGTTCGACGCGGCCGCGATCGGCAACCTGGGGGGTAAACCCTTGCTGGAATGGGGCGGCATCAGCGCCGCGCACCCACTCGGCGTCGAATGGGGGACCGGGCGGGACATCATGGCCCAGCTCATCTACGGCCTCCGTATCTCCCTCGTCATCGCGACCAGCGCGACTGCGATCACGGTCGCGATCGGGACGGTCGTCGGCATCATCGCCGGCTACAGCGGTGGCTGGACCGACACCATCATCGGGCGTTTCATGGACCTGGTCCTGGCCTTCCCGTTCCTGCTGATCGTCCTGGCCCTGTCAGGGGTCCTCACCCAGCGCCTCACCGAGCTGGGGGTCCCTGACGGCAATCCATCGCGGATCCTCTACCTCATTCTCGTGCTGAGCGTCTTCGGCTGGCCGTACCTCGCGCGGATCGTGCGAGGACAGGTGCTCAGCCTGCGCGAGCGCGAATTCGTCGAGTCGGCGGTCGCGATGGGGTCGAGCAAGCGCAGGATCCTCTTCACCGAGATCCTCCCGAACCTGTGGGCGCCGATCCTGGTGTATGCGACGCTCACACTGCCGGCGTATATCGGGACCGAGGCCGCACTCTCATTCCTCGGCGTTGGCGTGCTCCCGCCCGAGACGACGTTCGGTGCGATGCTCGCCAACTCGGTGACCTATTTCAACGTCGTGCCGACGTACCTGTTCATTCCCGGCACGGCGCTCGTCATCCTGGTCGTCTCATTCAACCTCCTGGGCGATTCGCTCAGGGACGCACTCGATCCAAAGGCCATTCACTGATTGCCCCATGCCACGTGCCGGCGAGGTAGGAGCCGCCTGCACTTTTTGAACTCGCCGCTCGACTGCGTGTATGATCGAGCATCAACGTGCGCCGGGGACCTTCCCGCGCCCAACTCGTTGGAGGATGAAACATTGGTCAGATTAAACGTACGGGTGCTCCGTGCCTTTGCCGTCAGCGTGGCAGCCGTCCTGGTGCTGGCATCCTGCGGCCCCGGCACGACGACGAGCCCCGCTGCGTCCGGCGCCAGTGGCGCGCCGAGCGCGGGAGGATCCGCAGCCGCGGGTCAGAAGGGCGGCACAATCTACATACTCTCAGCTGAAGCCGACTTCACCTATGTAGACCCGCAACGCGCCTACACCGGTGAGGATCTCGCCTTCTTTGGAGCCACGATCTACCGGTCCCTGGTGGGATACACGGTTTCGAAGGACGACGTGGCCTCCGCGGTGCTCGTCCCCGACCTGGCGACCGACCTCGGCACTCCGAACGCGGACGCCACGTCCTGGGAATTCACCCTTCGTGACGGCGTCAGCTGGGAGGATGGTTCGCCGATCACCTGCGAGGACCTCAAGTACGGCGTCTCGCGGACCTTCGCGAACGACGTCATCAACGCCGGTCCGACCTACGCGGTCCAGTACCTCGATATTCCCGCCAACCCGATCACCGACGAGGCGGATCCGAAGTCCGTGTTCCTGTCGGCGTACTACGGTCCCTATGACAAAACCGGCCAGGAACTGTTCGACAAGGCAGTCGTCTGCGACGGGAATACGATCACGTTCAACCTGAGCGGACCGCATGCAGACTTCAACTACACCACCACGCTCGGGTTCTCGCCGGTCCCCGCGGCCGCCGACACGGGTGAGACCTACGGGACGACCGCCCATCCTCCAATCTCCTCTGGGCCGTACAAGGTCGAGAGCTACACCACCGGCAACGGTGGCAAGTTCGTCCTGGTCCGCAATGAGAACTGGGACCAGGCCAGCGACGATTACCGCACGCCATATCCCGACAAGTGGGAGATCGACTTCGGTCTTGACCCGGCGGTCGTAGACGAGCGACTCATCGCGAGCGCGGGCAATGACGCGACCGCGATCGGGCCTCCCGGCATCGCGCCTCAGAACCTCGCGGTCATCTTCTCGGACCCGAAGACACCCCAGGCTCAGTACGAGGGTCGCGCGGTCAGCGGCTACGACATCTATGCCCTGTACTACTGGATCAACGTCCAGAAGGTCCCGAACATCAAGATCCGCCAGGCCATGGCGGTCGCTCTTGACCGGGATGCCATCCGCAAGAACGCCGGTGGCGACTTCGTCGGCGACTTTGCCGACGGGGTGATCAAGCCGAACATCGGTCCTGACTATGCCGAAAGCGGCATGTGGACGGACATGTTCGGGGCAGCGGTTCCGGACACCGGTGACCCGGAGCTGGCGAAGCAGTTGATCGCCGACTCGGGCGAGCCGGCGCCGACGCTGGTCTGGAACTTCGCAGATACTCCGACCGGCCAGAAGAACGCCGCAATCGTCATCTCCTCGCTGGGGAAGGCTGGCATCACCGTGACGCCCGCCCCGCTCGAGCGCGGCAAGTACTACGCCATCGTGTTCGACCCCGCGAAGGCGGGCGACTTCGGATCCGCTGGCTGGGGTGCTGACTGGCCAAACGCCTCGACCGTCATCGCACCGCTCTTCACGCAGAAGGGCGGCTGGGATATCTCGCAGGTCGAGGACGAAGCCTTCAATACGAAGGTCGACGCGGCAATCGCCGAGCTCGACCGGACGAAGCAGAACGCCCTCTGGCAGGCGCTCAACAAGGAGGCGATGGAGAACGTCTGGGTGATCCCGACCTTCTTCGAGCTCCAGCAGCGGATGACCGGAACGGGGATCGATCCCGCCGGCGTCTACCTCTGGGGTCCCTACGGCTCCTGGCCGTACGGCGCCATGTCCGTCAAGCCGTAGGCACGACGGAGCGTCAGTTTAGGAACTAGCCTTCAAGTCCCCGGGGGAGTGGCAATGCCGCTCCTCCGGGGACCGAACTTTCGTTGACGGAGGGCAGGCTGCGTGTTCGCATACTTGGTTCGCCGAGTCCTGTTGATGTTCATGCTCCTGTTCCTGCTCAGCGTCACCGTCTTCCTCCTCTTCAGCATCCTGCCGGGCGACCCGGCTCGGCTGACCTGCGGGAAGGCCTGTACTCCGGTCATCATCGAGGCCAACCGGCACCGTCTTGGCCTGGACGAGCCGCCCCTGACCCAGTATGTGAAGTTCATGTCGGGGATCGTCGTCGGGCGGACCTTCTCCCCCGACTCACCAGAGCCGATCAAATGCGATGCCCCCTGTCTCGGTTACTCTTTCAACCGGCAGGAGCAGGTCATGTCACTGATCACCCGTGCGGCGCCTGTGACCTTCTTCCTCGCCATCGGGGCGTTCATCATCTGGATCTTCATCGGGCTGAGCCTGGGCATCTTTGCCGCCCTCAACCGGGGACGTTGGGGAGACCGGCTGATCATGGGCATCTCGCTGATCGGCTACTCGATGCCGTCGTTCTTCATCGGGCTGGTCCTGGTCTTCTTCGTCATCATCAAGTGGCAGTTCCTGCCGTTCCCCTCGTACGTTCCACCGTGGGAGAATCCCTTCCAGTTCTTCCAGACGATGCTGCTGCCCTGGATCGTCCTGGCGACCCTGTACGCGGCGTTCTACATCCGTCTCACCCGCAACCAGGTGCTCGAGGTCCTCAGTGACGACTACGTCAGGACCGCCCGTGCGAAGGGCCTGCCGGAGCGCACGGTCGTGGTCAAGCACGCATTGCGAGCGGGGTTGACGCCGATCGTCACGGCGGCCGGGCTTGACCTGGCCGGCCTCCTCGGCGGCGCCATCATCTCCGAGAACATCTTCAACCTCCCCGGGCTCGGCGCGCTCTTTCTCGAATCCATCACCGATTCGGACCTGCCGCTCATCACCGGGATCACGATCCTGACAGCGGCGCTCATCATCTTCGCGAACCTGGTCGTGGACCTGCTCTACGCGGTGATTGACCCGCGGGTGCGGGTCACATGACAGCGACCAGCGAAATGCCGCTCAGCGGCATGCCGATCGCGGGCTCCCTCGACCGGCCCTTCCTCTCTGTGAAGGACCTGCATGTCGCCTTCCCCACCGAGGACGGCCTCGTCCAGGCCGTCGACGGGGTCTCCCTCTCCGTGGAGCGCGGCAAGACCCTCGCGATCGTCGGCGAGTCGGGCTCGGGAAAGAGCGTCACCGCCCAGGCGATCATGGGCCTCGTCAACCGGAAGTCTGCCAAGGTCACCGGCGAGATCTGGCTCGACGGCCAGGAGCTCCTCGCCCTGCCCCAGAGCGACGTCCAGGAGCTCATGGGCTCGGAGATCGCCATGATCTTCCAGGACCCGATGTCGAGCCTGCACCCGTTCTACCGGATCGGTGACCAGATCGTCGAGGCGATCCGTGCTCACCGGTCGGTCGGAAAGGCCGCGGCGCGTCGCGAAACGTTGGAGATGCTGAACCACGTGGGGATCCCGGCGGCCGAGCGGCGCATTGACGCCTACCCGCACCAGCTCTCGGGCGGGATGCGTCAGCGCGTCATGATCGCCATGGCACTCATCAACTCCCCCCAGCTGCTCATCGCCGACGAGCCGACGACGGCGCTTGATGTCACCGTTCAGGCCCAGATCCTCGAGCTGATCGCGCGCCTGCAGGGTGAGTTCGGGACCACCGTCATCCTGATCACCCATGACCTCGGGATCGTCGCGGACGTTGCCGACGACGTCGCGGTGATGTACGGCGGCCGGATCGTCGAGCTGGCCTCGACCACGACGCTCTACGATCTGCCCGAGATGCCCTACACGCTGGGGCTCCTCTCGTCTGTTCCCCGCATGGACCAGAAGCTGCCGGAGCGGCTCGACCCGATTCGCGGCAACCCGCCATCGCCGATCAGGCTCCCGAAGGGCTGCGTCTTCCAGCCGCGCTGTGACTACTGGCAGAAGGTCCCCGGCGAGGCATGCCTGACCGTTCGCCCGGAGCTCCTGGAGTCCGATCCTGATCACTGGGTTCGCTGCCACCTGAAGGTCGAGGAGCGCAAGCAGATCGCGCGGGACGTGAAGCAGATCCTGGCCGGAGGCCCCCAGTGACGACCCAGACGAGCGATGTCCTGGACGTCACCGATCTCCGCACCTACTTCCCGGTCAAGTCACGTGGACTCATCTCCCGCACCGTCGGCGCGGTCAAGGCTGTCGACGGCGTCAGCCTGAGCCTCGACGCCGGCGAGACGCTTGGGCTCGTCGGCGAGAGCGGCTCGGGGAAGACGACCGCGGCCAGGTCGATCCTGATGCTGGTCCGTCCGACCGGTGGCAG
>JBDTMU010000002.1:0-30231 GCA_039934115.1 Chloroflexota bacterium
AGAACAACCTGCCGGCCGCGCTCAGCCCGCTCCTGTCGCTGATCGCCCTGGTGGTTGTGATCGCGATCACGGCTGGCGTCGAGTACGCGTTCGTCGCGATTCCGGCCCAGACCGCCCTGCAGGAGGATCTGCCGGTGGAGGTCCGCGGTCGCATCTTCGGCATCCTCAACACCCTGCTGTCGGTTGCATCCTTCCTGCCGGTGCTCGTGGCGCCCGCTGCCGCCGACGTCGTGAACCTCGTCTTCAAGGGCGCCGGGATCCCCGTTGTGATGGCGATCCTGGGGCTCGTCACCCTGGGACTGGGGATCGCCTCGTGGCGACATAACCGGGCGGCCGGGCTGCACCGCGCCAACCTGACAGGCTCCACAAGTTGACGACCAGGATCCTGGCTGCCTCGATCCTCGTCGCCTCTGCCGTCATCGCCTCGCTGGCGATCACGTTTGCCGTCGTGGCGCGCGCCCTGCAGGCCGCCATCGCCCTGTCGCTGGTGTACGTCGCCTATCTCGCGCTCCGCGGCTACCAGGCAATGCATGACGCGCATCGCACCACCTCGACAGAGGGCGCTCGGCCGTGGGTCACGCTCCTCGTCGCTGCCCGGAACGAGGAGCCGGTCATCGCCGCCACGCTCGCTTCGCTCGCGCAACAGGACTACGCGCAGGGCGGGGAGCCGCGCTTCGACATCGTGGTCGTCGACGACGGTTCGACCGACGGGACGGGGGCGCTGGCCCGCCAGGCAGCCGCGTTGTATCCGGATCGGCTGCGGGTGGTCCGCCGTGAGCCCGGCGACGGCCCCGCCATGAAGGCCGCGGCGCTCACGTTCGCCCACTCTGAGACACGGGGCGAGGTGATCGGCGTCCTGGATGCCGACGCCAGCGTCTCGATGGATTTCGTGAGCCGGGTCATGCGCGCCTGGCAGGCCGACCCGGACGCGGCCGCCATCCAGGCCCAGCGACGCGCACACAACCGCGACCACGGCTGGTTGGCGGCGGCACAGGACGAGGAGCTGCTCATGGACATGGCGAGCCAGTGCGGCCGTCGTGCGACCGACGGCAGCGCCGAGTTGCGCGGCAACGGCATGTTCGTGCGTCGCGCTGCGCTGGAGCGGCTTGGAGGCTGGAATCCAACCGCGCTCACCGAGGACCTGGAGCTCTCGACCCGCCTGGTGGCTGCGGGGGAGCGGATCGCCCTGGCCCCGCAGGTGGAGGTCGGCGAGGAGGCAGTGATGACGCTCGCCGGCCTGTGGGGGCAGCGGCTGCGGTGGGCAGAAGGCAGCATCCGGCGCCTGATCGAGCTCGGGCCTGGCCTGCTGCGCGCATCGCAGGTGCCGCTCGGCCGGAAGTTCGACTTCCTCGCCTTCACCGGCGAGTTCGTGATTCCGCCGCTCTTCGTGACGACGATCGTCGCCAGCCTGCTGACCATCCCGCTGCCGCGCCCCGCCGACTGGACGGTCCCGGCCTCCCTCTTCCTGGGCTATGGGATCGGCTCCTTCCTGTTAGCCCTCGGCGGCCTGGCGGGTCACGGTGAGCGTGGGCCGCACCTCATCGGTCGGGCCGGCAGGGGCTCGCTCTTCCTATCGCACTGGCTGTTGGTGGTGCCGGCAGCCCTGTTGCGAATCGCGGCCGGCCGGCCGGCGACGAGCTTTGTCCAGACGCGGCGCGGCGGACACCTCCCGAACCGATAGCCGGGCGCGCGTGAACGTCATGCAGCTTCCCTATGCGGAGCGTAGGATCGCGGCACGCGTCGCCTGATGGGCGATCGCATGGAGGCTGATTGGCATGGCCGGGAACCCCGACGACACCCAGGCGTTTCCGATTGACGAGGATCCCCTTCAACCCGTCGGCCCGGGGCCGGAACCCCCGCGGACGGCATCGTTCGACCCGACCCGGCTCGACTTCGGCCACTACGCGGGCAGCACGCTCGAGGAGCTTGCGCGCGTCGATCCCGACTACCTGCGCTGGCTGGAACGGCATCCGTCCGGGGTGCGGTATCGGGCCGAGATCCATCGGGTCCTCGGCGTCGTTCGCTATTCCACCGACTGGCGTCGCTGAGCGGCACGGGTTAGCCATGGCCGGGATCGAACGACGCTCGTTCAACGAGCCGGACGAGATCTACCCGACCGACGACGGAAGCCGCACCGAGATCATCCAGGTCGGCGACAACATGGTCATGCGCTCCGTGATGAAGCCCGGCTGGAGCTGGGAGCAGTACATCAAGCCGATGGGCGACGATCCATCCTGCCCGATGGAGCATCGCGAGGTGATCCTGTCCGGTCGCATCCGCTACGTGATGGACGACGGGGCCGAAGTGATCGGCCAAGCGGGTGACTACCTCGAGATCTCGCCGGGCCACCTCGCCTGGGTGCTCGGTGACGAGCCCTGCGTGACGATCGACTGGTAGTTGACGTGGTCTGGACCGCCCGATCCGTGATCGCGATGGCGCTCTGGGTGGCCGCTGGGTTGTTGACCGTCTTCTTCATCTTCTCGGGCTGGTGGATATTCGCCCCGTTCGCCTTCGCAAGCGGAGCCGGCGGCAACGTGCTCATCCTCCTGCTGGCGATCGGTGGCCTTGCGTTCGCCGCACACCTGATCGGGCCCCGCGCAGGTCGCCCCGCCGGTAGCTGACAGCGCGCGGTTGACCGCCTTCGCGCGGCTCGGGCACAATGCTGGCCCCGAGGGCGGCTAGCTCAGCTGGTTAGAGCACTTGCTTGACATGCAAGAGGTCACTGGTTCGAGTCCAGTGTCGCCCACCATTCACCTTCAGGTTCATCCCCGAGTACCGCCCAGGTACTGCATCAGACCGCACTCGGTCGATTTCGGGCCATCTGTCCGGGGGACCCGATACCTAGGAAGTACTACCTCGTCATGGCCCTTCCGGCGTCGAGGGGCGATCCTGCGCGCATGTCCACCTCGAGCCTGTCCCGAAATGATCGCCTTTCCGCTCACCGCTTCCGGGCGCCAGTCGCCCTGACCGGAGCAGCCCTGCTCGGCCTATCGCTGCTCCTGTCGGTCGGTCCAGCGCTCGCTGCCAACAACCACTCCAACGGCAACGGCGCGAATGGCAACGACGGGAACGGGGGCGCAAACGCCACCAACGGGACTGTGAAGGTTCACGACGCAGCGACCGGTGTGGAAACGGCCGGCAGCGGCAACGAACCGCACGTCTGCGACTTCTGGCTGAGCTTCGCCCTCGATGCGCCGTTCGAGGCGGGCACCTGGGTAGTGGTGAGCTGGGCGCCGACCGGCGACGGTTCAACCGTCGCGCCAGGTGTCTATGACACCACCGGCGACGGGATCGACATCTCGAGCATCATCGATCTGCCGGCTGGACACTATCGAGTGGAATGGGCTGCCGCAGGGGCATCGGTCAGCAGCAAGAAGACCTTCTGGGTCGACGCTGACTGCGATGAGACGGTGACGCCCGCGGATGAGCCTCCCGCCGAGGAGCCCGCCCCGCCCGCCGAGGAGCCGGCCCCGCCGGTCGAGGAATCAGTCCTGTCGGCCGACGGGTTGCCGGGCGAAGACTCCGGCACGCCGTCTGATGAGGCTCCTGCCGATGGCTTTGCGCCGCTCCAAGTGGATCCGGGCACGCTATTCGACGACGCTCCCGCCGAGGAGCCCGCCCCGCCGGCCGAGGATCCCGGCTCGCCTGCTGATGAGTCTCCTGCGACGCCGGGCGGTCCATCGGACGAGGTGGATTCATCCCAGGTGATGGACCCGGTGTCGACCGACCCCGGAACGTCTCCCCCGCACGACCCCCTCGCAGGCGCCGCGGAATCCGGCGAGTCGACGATGTCGGACACGGCAGCGGCGACACTCCCTGTCCCAAGCGGTATCGCGGCGACCTTCGGCGTGCTGATGCTGATCGTCGTGCACGCCACCGCTCGTCGCGGAAAGCGCAACGACATCCGTGCATAACCGACCGGCTTCCGTGGTCGGGATCCGGCTACCCTAGCGCGGGGTTGTAGCCCGCTCGAGGTGAACCGTGGGCTTCTGGTCGAGAGGCCGTCGTGGTCAGGAATCCGAAGAGCCGCCAATGGCGGCTGAGCCGACAGGCACGCGCCTTTCGGTCGTGGAATTCTGGGCGGCGAGCCAGCGCACGCTGGCGGGCATGGATCTGAGCCAGGGGCGCCTGACCGACCTGATCAATCGCCAGGACATCCTGCCAGTCGTCCTGCTCGACGAGCGCCCTGAGGACCTCTCCCAGCCGATCGATATACGCCCCGACCAGCATTGGACGCAATTCCTGGTCTGGGATGCGCTCGTCATCCTGCCTCCACCGCAGGCGACCGATCCGTTGCGGAGGCTGCACCGTCCCAGACAGCCAGTCGAGGCCGTCATCGGCCCATTCGTCGTCTCCGGAATGGTGCATGTCCCACCCGGCGCTCAGGCCGCTGGCTTCCTGCTCCGGCAGAACCTCCGGTTCGCCCCGGTCACACGGGCCACCGTGCGGGACAGTGGGTTCGATGGATTCGAGCAACGCGCTGAGGTGATCCTCATCAACATGCGGCGACTCGAGACGATGAGGGACATTGGTCTCGACGAGCCGGAGGCAATGGCCTCCTCATAACGAGCCGATCAGCCGAGGGTCAGGCCCCTCCGGACAGCATCAGCGCATTGCGGATGCGCTCGGCATCCTCCTCATCGGCGAGGCGCATCAGCCAGTTCGGCTCCAGGTCTCGCACGACCGAAGCGAGGTCTTCGGCTTCGAGCTCGCGAGAGAGCCCATTGGCGCACAGGGCCAACAGCACCGATGCGATCTGTGGGTCGTACCAGGTGCCGGAGCGAGCATGAATGGTGGTGACGGCAGCTTGAGCGCCCTCCTGTGAGATGGCGATCTCGAGGCCATCGGTTACGGCCACGATGCGAGCAAAGAGGGGGATCGCCTCGGCGCTGAGGCCCATCGGCAGCCCGCGACCGTCCCAGTGCTCGTGCAGTGCCATGACCGTGACCGCAACCTCCGGACCGAATCCTGCCCGAGTCGCGAACTGCGCTCCGCGGCGAACCCGGTGGTGCTCAGCTGCGAGGCGTTCCTCATCCATGCCGCGGGAGACGGGCATCAGCCGGCGCATCATCGCCGGGCGAGCGGAACTCGGGTCGACGTCAGAGACGCTGCCGGCGTCGTGGAGAAGCGCGGCGTAGAAGAGGCCAAGCCTATCGCGATCGGCAATCCCCATTGCCTCGCCAAGGCGCATTGCAAGGAAGCAGGTGCGAACAGCGTGGCCCGGCTCGTGCCCGGCCAGCTGGTCGAGCGTGGGGACCATCTCCAGCAGAAGATCGGCCACGCGGATGGCGTGCCGCGGATACGCGTTGCGTGCGGTTGCCTCGGCTCTCATGCCCGTCAGTCTCGGGCGCCGGGGGGCGACCGGGAATGGCCCCAAGGTACCCCCGGGTACCGCCCACGACCACCACCACGCGACTTATCGCGTCCGTCGGCTGCGGCTGCGCATCGCGGGCTATCGTAAGCCGATGCCCGAGCCGCTCGACACGTATCGCTCCAAGCGCGACTTTTCACGCACGCCTGAGCCTGAGCCAGGCTCAGTTGGGGAGGGGAGCGGGCGCTTCGTCGTGCAGCGCCATCGAGCCACCCGGCTGCACTACGACCTGCGGCTGGAGATCGGCGGCGTCCTCGTCAGCTGGGCCGTCCCGCGCGGGCCGACCCTCGACCCCGACCAGCGTCGCCTGGCGATGCGCACCGAGGACCACCCGATCGAGTACTTCGACTTCGAGGGGACGATCCCGGCCCGGGAATACGGCGCCGGGGACGTGATCGTGTGGGACTGGGGCACCTTCGCCCCTGAGGAGACCGAGGACGCGGCTGCGGCGCTGGTCGCCGGCGAGCTCAAATTCCGCCTGGAGGGGCAGCGGCTGCGGGGCCGCTACACGATCATCCGGACCGGTGGAAAGCGGGATGCGTACGGCAGGAAGTCCGAGCCCGACCAGTGGCTGCTGATCCACAAGCGTGACGAAGCGGCGGTTGCCGGCTGGGATGCGGATGATCACCCGACGAGCGTGAAGACCGGCCGCACCAACGACGAAGTGGCTGAAGGGGTCGAACCACACCTCCTTGCGCAGCCCCCGAGTGTGGAGCCGGAGCCTGATCTCTCCGCCGCCCGGCCGGCGGCCCTTCCCGATTTCGTGAAGCCGATGCTGGCCACCCTCACCGAGGGCGCCTTCGACGACCCGGATTGGCTGTACGAGATCAAGTGGGATGGCTACCGGGTCGAGGCGGTCGTGCATCCCAAGGGGGTTCGGATCTGGACCCGCAACCACATCGACGCCGCGACGTACTTCCCCGACCTGGCCGACGCGAACGACTGGATCGTCGCGCGCGAGGCCGTGGTGGACGGCGAGGTGGTGGCCCTCGACCCGGAGGGACGCCCCGACTTCTCGATGCTCCAGGATCGGACCGGGCTGCGCGGGCTGGAGGCCGCCACCGGTCGGCGCTCGCCGGATGGGCCACGACTGACCTCCGAACAGCGGCGGGCGATCCCGCTGGCATACATGGTCTTCGACCTGCTGCACCTCGATGGCAGCTCCCTGCTGGACGTGCCGCTCGAGGAGCGGAAGCGCCTCCTGCATCGGGTCATCCGGCCGCATCCGCTGGTCCGTTACGCGGCCCACGTGGTCGGGGATGGCGAGGCCTTCGTCCGCGCCGCTGCTGATCGGGGCCTGGAAGGGGTGGTTGCCAAGCGACGCTCCAGCCGCTACGAGCCCGGCAAGCGATCGGGCAACTGGCTGAAGATCAAGCTGCGTCGCGAGCAGGAGCTGGTCGTGGTGGGGTGGCTGCCCGGGAAGGGGAGCCACGCCGACCTCGGATCACTGATCGTGGCAGTGAACGTCGATGGTCACCTCCGACATGCGGGTCAGGTCGGCAGCGGCATCTCGGCGACCATGCGCAAGCAACTCCTCGGGGCGATGGAGCCGCTGCGCGGCGATGCATCGCCGCTCGATCCGGTGCCCCGGCTGCCGGCGGCGCGCTGGGTGGAGCCTCGCATCGTGATCCGGGCCGAATTCGCAGAATGGACATCTGATGGACTGTTGCGACATGCGGCCTTCAAGGGGATCGAGGTGGGGAAGGAGCCTGCCGCCGTCGTTCGTGAGGAAGCCAGGCCCGCCGCACGGGTCGTGGCCCGCGCTCCCGCCAGCCGCTCGCCCGCCGCAGCCCACGGCAAGAGATCAGATCACTTGAACACTGGCGTCGCGGAGGCGACTCCTGGCGAGCTTGCCGCCCTTGACGCCATGGATCGCGACGGCACCTGGCCGGTTGCAGGCCACGAGGTCCGGGTCACCAACCTTGGCAAGGTGCTCTTCCCGGCCGCGGACGGGCATCCCGCGCTCACCAAGCGCGACCTCATTCGGCATTACGTCTCCGTTGGCCCGATCCTCGTCCCGCACCTGGCAGGCCGTGGCCTCAACCTCCAGCGGTTCCCCGACGGGATCGGGAAGGCCGGCTTCTGGCAGAAGGATCTGCCCGGCCATGCGCCGAGCTGGATCGCGCGCTGGACCTACGCGGGCAGCGAGGGGCCCAAGGACTACGTCGTCGTCGATCGGGTCGCGACGCTTGCGTGGCTGGCACAGGAGGGTGCGATCGAGCTGCACCCATGGACTTCTCGCACCACGGCGCCCGATCGGCCGACCTTCGCGCTGATCGACATCGATCCGGGAACCAGGACGACCTTCGAGGAGATCCTGGTCCTGGCGCGACTGTATCGGACCGCGCTCGAGCACCTGGGGGTGATCGGCCTTCCGAAGGTGAGCGGCAAGCGTGGGGTCCAGATCTGGGTGCCCATCGAGCCCGCCTACACCTTCGAGCAGACGCGTGATTGGGTCGAGATGCTGTCGAGGGCAGTGGGACAGACCGCGCCCGAACTCGTCAGCTGGGAGTGGTCCAAGCGCGACCGCGCGGGCCGAGCTCGGCTCGACTTCACCCAGAACGCGATCAATCGGACGCTGGTGGCACCCTACTCGGCTCGACCGGCATCGGGGGCTCCTGTCTCTGCGCCGATCACCTGGGATGAGCTCGAAGATCCCGAGCTCATGCCGGACCGCTGGACCATCCGCTCGCTGCCCGAGCGGCTCGCGGCCATCGGCGACCTATTTGCCCCTGCGCTCAGCGAGGCACAGAAGCTGCCGCCACTCTGAGGCAACCAAGAGCCGCGGGTGGAGCGCCGAGCCTGGGAGTCACAGGAGCGGAGCCGCCCGCGGCGATGTGCGAACGGAGAAAGGAGACGACGGGCCTAGCTGGGCCAGCCGCCGCCGGTGTGTGCGCTGCGCATAAGCGTCTCCCTCAAGGCGACCGCCTCGCATGAGACGTGGCCGCACACAGACGTTCGTACCCGGAGGTCGCCCCTTCAATGACCCATCGGTACCGACGTCGCGAGAGCCGGGCAGTACTTCCGGGGGAGCGAGCGGTCAAGTGGGACTTGCCAAGCCCCGTATACTCCCGTCAATGCCGCGCACCCGCCTGCACACCCGGAGCACTGCGCATGACAGCGCACTCGCTCAGCAGATCGGCGCACGCATCCGCGACGCACGGAAGCGGAGCGGCCTGACGCAGCAGCAGCTGGCGGGCGATCGGTACACGAAGGCCTATGTCAGCGCGCTGGAGACCGGCATCGCCCGACCTTCGATGGTCGCCCTCAGCTACCTCGCCGAGCGCCTCTCGCTGCCGCCCAGCCACTTCCTGGACGAGCAGAATCCCGCCTGGAGCCGATTGGCGGTCGACATGACCCTCGCCTCCGGCGATTGGCAGGCTGCTGCGCATGGCTACGCCTCGCTGCTCGAGGTACCGCTGGACGATCTTGGTCGCGCCGAGGTCCTTCGCGGCCGAGCGGAGGCCCTGGCGCGCCTGGATCAGGGCAAGGATGCAGTCGTCGCTGCCGCGGAGGCAGCTCGCCTCTTCGCCTCACTCGGGCGGATCTCGGACGAGGCTCTTGCCCGCTACTGGCTGGCCTACGGCCTCTACCTGTCGGATCAGGAGGCCGATGCGCAGAGCCTTCTCTCCTCGCTCCTGGAGCGCGTACGAGCCGGCCTGAAGGTCGAGCCGGACTTCGAGATGCGCCTGTTGATGGCACTCGCCGCAGTCGCTTCGCGCAGCGGCGACTACGCGCGATCCCTGACCCACCTCGAGACCGCCCGCGGCCTGGCCGAAGACCTCGACGATCGCCAGCGCGCGATGTTCCTGTTCAACCTGGCGATCAGCTACCAGGAGACGGGCGACCTCGAGGCGGCGATCCGCACCGGGACGCAGGGATTGGCCCTCCTTCGTTCAGCGGGTGCCGGCTTCGAATCGGCGCAGATCGAGAACACCCTGGCGCTGGCGTACCTGTCCAGCGGGAATATCGAGCGCGCCGCCGAGCTGGCCGACAAGGCTCGCGCTGCGTTCGAAGAGGTCGGCGATGACCGCTTCCTGTGCGCCGTGCTCGACACCGACGCACAGGTCGCGCTGGCGCAGGGTCGATTTGAAGACGCGGTGTCCACGGCCAGGCGCGCGATGGAGATGGCACGCTCCACCGGCAATCACGGGGTCGAGCTGACGGCGTTGCTCACCGAAGCTCGCGCCCTCCGCGCCAGCGACGACACAAAGGGGGCCGAGGACCGCTTCGGACAGGCCGCGACGCTGGCCCGATCAGGGCATTCGGCCGGACGGACCCGCGAGGTTCTGCGGGAGTGGGCGGAGCTGCGCGCCACCCTTGGCGATCACCGCGGGGCCTACGAGTTGACCAGCGAGGCACTCTCGGTCAAATAGCGGTTGACAGGTGCGGTCCGGTGCAGTTAGGCTGCCCCCAGAGAGTTGGTTCTGGGTACCCGCCAGGTGCAACGCCGGCGTGGCACCAACTCTGAGCCGGGGGAATCGGGATCGGAGATCGGGCACAGCTCCGATCCCAATGCCCGGCGAAATCAGGACGCCACCGGTGTTTCGACCAGCGTGAAGCGTCCCGCCGCCAACGGATCTTCCGCACCAGGCAGGTAGATGCGCATCGAATAGGTGCCCGGACCCCACGCCTGCAACAGATCGGTCGTGTGTACCTCGAAAGCAAAGACCCGCGAAGTGGCCACGATTCGCTGCTCGGACGGCCGCTGGGCAACGGATTCTGTGCCATCGGCATTCAGCCGGATGATCTCGACCATGATGGTCTCCACTCCCGCTGGCGCGGGCATCCGCACGGAGTAGGCGAACGGGTCACCGGCCCGGAAACGATCCGTCGCCTGGACCGACTCGCCACTGACGGGGTCGAGCGCAGTCCCATACATGATCGGCAGGGGACTCGCCCCACTGGGCGAGGGGGATGGCGCAGGAAGCCCCGCCTCCGTCCCGGCGCGGCCAACCAGGAATGCCACCACGCCGACGCCGAGGGCAGCCGCTGCCCAGCCAAGCCAGGTCTGTGCTCGGTGGCCCGGTCCCTGCCGCCGCTCCGCCGCCATGGGCCGCGCGTGCGATGGACGGCCGCGTCGGATGCGGAACCTCGAGCCACCGATCCGCCTGCCCATCTCGGTTCAAACTCTAACTGGCCGATTCCAGATACGATGTCCTCATGGCCCGCCGCGTCTTCGACTTCGACACCCCTGACCGGTTCGTCGCTGGCGTCCTGGGCGAGCCCGGGGCGAGGACGTTCTACCTGCAAGCACGACAGGGCGGCGCGCTCGTCAGCATCGGGCTGGAAAAGACGCAGGTGGCCGCACTCGCCGGTCGGATGTCCGAGCTGCTGGACACGGTCGAGGGGCTGTCAGGCGAGCTGCCGCCTGGGGTGGCTCGCGACGACCGGCCACTCGAAGAGCCAACCGTCGAGCTGTTCAGGGTCGGCGCCATGGCCCTGGCGTGGGATGCGACAGCCGCCCAGATCGTGATCGAGGCACAGCCGCTCGGCGTGGAGGCCTCGAATGACGAGACACCCGACCAGGCACCGGCCAGCTCCGACCTGTTCCGGGTGCGAGTCGAGCCCGCGCGTGCACGCGATTTCATCCGGCGCGCCGCTGCGCTGCTCGCGGCCGGGCGGCCCGCCTGCCCGTTCTGCGGACAGCCCCTGGAAGCGACGGGGCACTTCTGCCCAAAGACGAACCTGAACTGATGGCCGAGGTGGGTGGCGGGAACGCCGACCACGCTGGCTTCGCCCCGGAACTGCCGATCGACTGGATCGAGCCGGCCCAGCTGGGGGACGCGCTGCCAGGGCGTTTGGGCCTCACCATCCTGCCAGGGAAGCGCGGGGTCTCCTTCCGCTACCCCGGCCGAACTTACCGCCGCGACCTGGACGAGGACTTTGCGCTGCTGCGCTCGGTAGGCGTCCAGCGGGTTTTGCTGCTGGTTGACGACGCCGAGCTGCTTCGTTGGAGCGACCCGGCGATCGTCGAGCGGGGGAGCGCAGCCGGGGTGAAGGTGATTCGTCACCCGATCCCGGACGGGGAGCCGCCAGACTCCATCGGCGAGATGGAGGCCATCCTCGCCGAGATCCGTGAAGGTCGAGCATCCGGCGACGTGGCGGTCGCGTGCATGGGCGGCGTCGGCCGGACGGGAACGGTGGCGGCCTGCGCCCTCATCGCCGGCGGTATGACGCCCGATGCAGCGATCGCGACCGTTCGCGCGGTGCGGCATCCGACGGCGGTGGAGACGGCGGAGCAGGAGCGTTTCGTCCGCTCCTTCGACCAAGGAGGTCAGCCGGCCGATCACGCCTAGTGGGCAACGCCCTGCGGCTGCGGCACTTCGTCGGCGATCTGTCCTGCCGCGACCTCCACGAATCTGCAGAGCGCGTTCGCCAGTCGCATCTGCAATGGAGTGTGGACTCGCACCTTGAGGAGCTCGGGTGAGGCGACGACGATCGCCAAACATCGGCCTCGCGAGGTCGCGACGTTGAGACGGTTCAGCGAGTAGAGGAATTCGATCGATCGCGGCATCTCCGCCTGGGACGACGTCGCCATCGAATAGATGGCGACGGCTCCCTGTTGTCCCTGGATCTTGTCCACCGTCGCGACCCTGGGCTCACGCGGGCCGGTGGGAGCCTGCAGGGCGACCGTCCGCAACCGCTCTGCGAGAAGCTCCACCTGCGCGTTATAGGGGGCGACCACAAGCAGGTCGTCGGGCGTGATCGACCTGCTTTCTGCGTCGGCGTCGGTCCACGTGCCGGCGAGCAGATTCTGGTAGAGCTCGACGATTGCCGCCGCCTCTTCCTCGGAGGAGTTGTGGTTTCCGGCGTGTGCGATTGGCACCCACCGGACGCCTGTGCCAGTCAGCGGCGGCGGTGCCTCAAGAGACTGGCGAGCTGCGCTCGGGGCTGACTTGAGCTCCCCCTTGTAGAACGCCGCCGAAGTGAATGCGTTGACATCGGGATGGAGACGCCAGGTCTCGGCCAGGAAGACGCCCCGTGCAGGGTCGATGACCGGGTCTCCGGCAAGGACATACTCGAGGGACGAAGCGCCGGCGCCCTCGGGATGAGCGCCCTTCTTGACCTGGGAGAGCTGCTGCGGATCGCCGAGCAGGACAAGGTTGCGTGCCGCACCCGCCACGGCAAGGACGTTTGCCAACGACATCTGGCCGGCCTCGTCCACGAAGAGGGTGTCGATGGAGCGCGCGAATTCCGGTCGCGACCAGAGCCAGGCCGTGCCAGCCGCCACCTGGACGTCGCCGCTCGCGAGCGCCGCGCGGACCTCGGCGTTGTCGTCAGTGCATGCATACCCGCAGTCCGGGGGAGGCCCGTCATCCTTGTCCACTTTGCGGATGGCGGAGATCGTCAGGCCTGCCCCAGTCGCGTGGATCATGACCTCATCAAGGAGGTTTTCGATGGCGTGGTGGGTGAATGCGACGATGCCGACCTGGCGACCGGCTCGCACCAGCTCAAGGATCATCTGCGCGCCGGTAAACGTCTTGCCGGAGCCGGGCGGCCCCTGGATCGGCAGCGTGGTCTCCTCGAGGATCAGGGCGAGGCGCCGCGCAGCGGTGTTGCTATCCTCGCCAGGCCGAACAAGTGCCGCGCCCGTGGACTGGCCAGCCCTGGGCGGCAGGCCGAGAAGGAACTCGCGCGACGCCAGCAGAGGCCCATCTCCACCCAGGCCATTCGCCGCGACGCGGAGCGCCAGGCGCTCGAGGGCTCCCTTCTGCTCGGTGGCGACGAGCGGTTTCATTGGGATCAGCGACGTGGGATGCGGCCTGGGAGCTCTCACCCCCCACTCGAGGTCGAGGGTGCCATGCAGTGCGTCGAGCTCGACGATCTTCCCGGCAGCGCCCTGGGTCACCGGGTTGACGGGCTTGTCACCGACCTTCAGCCGATACGGCTGCTCTGGGTCGAACCGATAGCGGTGTCGCACCGACTGACGTGGACGATCCACTTCGGCAATCCATTCGAGCTGGCCGATCGACTCCTCGTCGTCGATGAGCTGTTCGTCCGATTGCCCGCACCGCTCGTAGAAGGCCCACCACTCGACGTTCTCCTCGCGGCGATGCCACTCGAGCAGGTCGCCGAGGAGGCGGCGTACCGGGGCATCCGGAACCGAGGCGGGTGACGCACGCAGCCGATCGGCAAGGTCGCGCCTCCGGCGGTCGTCCGGGCTCAGCTCGCGTTCGAGCTCCTCGACCTTCGCGACCCGTCTGGGCACCTGCACGCCGGAGCGCTGGGCGAGCTCCACGCGGCGATCCTCGAGCCACCCTCGCAGCTCGAGGTTGGAGCGACAGTCGTCGCGGTTGTAGTCGTGGATCTCATCAAGGATCGATTGATCGGGTGTGCCTTCCGAGGCCGACTGAATGTATGCCTCATAGGCGACCACCGACGAGCCGGCGTCCTGGAGGGGCACATCTCGCCGCAGGTCGTAGAGGGCCTCAAGCTTCTTGATGGAGTAACTGTCTACCCCAATGCGCAGCGCCTGGCGGACGATGGCGAACAGGTCAACGAACAGCTCTCCCCGCAGGATCCGATCGACCTCCACCTCGCGGGTAGCGTGACGCGTTGCGAGCATGCCAATCCGCCCGCGCTCATAGGCGGCGTAGTGGTACACGTGCATCGTCGGATCGGCGCGCCATCGGTCGATGACGAAATCGATGAAACCCTCGAAGGCCAGCTTCTCCGCCGCGTGGTCGTGCGCCCACCAGGTGTGGAACCCGCCTTGGTCCCACACACCGAACAGGTACTCCAGGCCGTCATCCTCAGCGAAAGGGTCCCCCTCCATGTCGAAGAAAAGGTCGCCGGCGGCCGGGGCCGGCAGGCCCGCGAGACCGCGATTCGCCTCGACGGGAAGGAACTCGTAGAGAGGCTTCGAAAGGACCCTGGACTGGTGCTGCAGACGAGCCTGCTGGTGCAGGTTGCTGAGCACCACATCGCTGACCTTTGCCACGACGGGGAGAGGCGTCTGGAGCGTAGCCAAGGCGCCAAACGTCGCGATCCCGGCGTCCGAGAGACGCCGAGCGACGTCGGATCGCATGCCAGCCACCAGGCTGAGATGATCGGCGTCGCGGCGGAGCGCAGCGCAGTATGCGTTCCAGCGGCAGACGCCGCAGTGGCTCACGGGCTCCGGTGTGACCTGGAGTGGGTAGGCGAGGGGCTGGTCCGTCGCGACGGCAGCCTGAAATCTCCGCTTGACGCTGCGGAAGTAGGCCAGGTAGTCCTCCAGCCGATGTGACTCGACCCGGTGGCCGCTGCCTCCCAACGCGACGTGCATCAGTTCGGGGATTCGTCCCTGGACCCGCGAAAGCAGGTCCGAATAGACGCACATCTGCAGCAGGGCGCCGCCCTTCACGTGGCGGGCCAGCTTGGTGTCGGACACCTCGTAGTGGTAATTGCCGAGGTCGCTCGCCGCATCGGGCCCATCCACCCTCAGCAGAAAGTCCGCGTATCCGAGCCAGCTGCCATCGAAGAGGGTCGCCTGGTAGATCACATCGGCGCCATCGTGCATCTGCCGCCGAGTCAACGCGGCGTCCCGCTCGATCTCGCGGAGGGTGGGGCGAGGAGCATCAGGTACGCGCTCAATACGGCCCTCGGCTACGATGCGACCCTGTCCGCGCAGGTGCGCGAGGTACTTGCCCTCGTGCTCAAGGCCCCGCCTCTGGAGCACGTCGAGCTCCGGGTCATCGCGCGCTGGACGCGCCAGGCCCGTCTCGAAGACGGCCCGCTCCAGGGTGGTCAGGTGCTCACATTCGAGGTAGCCGACCAGGTCGCTGGCGCTGTAGACGATGGTGCCATCGAGATCCTGCATCCGGCTTCGAAGCCTAGCGACATCTCCGACAGGTCGGGTGTCGCGCGATGCGGTCAGCCGCCGACAGGCTCGCTCCGAAGGATGGTCAGTGCCCAGCTGCAGTCGGAGGTGACGCGCAGGAAAAGGTCACCCACGAGCTCGGGGTGCAGGGTGAAGAAGTCGCCGTACAGGCTGCCTGGCGCCGGCGCCGTGCCGAGCGTGGCTCGAATCGCCGGCACCGCCGTGCCGCTTCCCGGGACAAGGTCGGCGGAGAAGGAACAGGCGCTGCCTCCCGGCAGGACCGCGGCGACCCACCGCACTGCGTAATTGGCGTCCTCGATCCGCACCGGGCCGAACTCCCCGTTTCCCTCGTGTGCGAAGCCCGCCACGATCGGATTGAACGGCAGCTCGAAGGTGGCGGGCGTCAGGTACGGCGTGGGCATGAAGCCTGCGGCCACCCACCCTTCCTCGAAGGTTGGCTCGGCGGCGTCCGCGTCACGGACCAGGTACCACCCCCAGCTGTCGTTGCGCACCGGTCCCAGCTCGACCACCAGCTTGCTCCCGGTGGGAAGCAGGGTCAGCACGCCCTGGGTCAGGCCCGGTCCATTGCGCACGCGGACGCCCGAAGCGTCGGTCTTGACCGTCGTCCCCGCAGTGAAGGTCGGGATGGCATCGGGGCCGGGGGTCGGCGCCGGAGTCGTCGTGGCCGGCGGGATCGATGCCGAAGGTTGCACGCTTGCCGCCTGCGAGGCGTCCTGGCTCGACGATGGCGAGGCGCTCGGCGACCCGAAGAGACAGCCGGCCAGCAGCAGCGTCGAGAGAGCCAGCACGATCGGGGCGGGGCGTCCCATGCGCGCAGCCTAACGCAACTGTACGATTCCGGACATGACCACCAAGATCACCAAGTCCGAAACCGATTGGGCCCGGGACCTCACCCCGGACCAGTTCCACATCCTGCGCGAGAAGGGGACCGAGCGAGCATTCACCGGGGCCTACTGGGACGAGCATCGGCCCGGCGTGTACCGATGCGCCGGCTGTGGCGCCGACCTTTTCACCTCGGATGCCAAGTTCGACTCGCGCAGTGGGTGGCCGAGCTTCTACGCCCCGGCCGACCCGGCTGCCGTCGAGGTCGAGAGCGACCGGGCATTCTTCATGGTTCGCAACGAGGTGCACTGCTCAACCTGCGGCGGGCACCTGGGCCATGTCTTCGACGACGGGCCGAATCCCACCGGCTTGCGCTATTGCATCAACTCGGCAGCCCTGCAGCTCGAGCCCACAGCGGCCGAGCCGATGACCGAGGTATAGCGGCTCAGCGCACCTTGTCAGTCACGTCGAGGTAGGTGTAGATGTCCGACTGGTCCGGCCAGATGTAGTTCCGGTCGGGCAACAGCGGCAGGTCCAGCCCGAACTCTGCGTTGAAGAGGACACGGAACTGGTTGACGGGGGTGATGGTGCTGTAGAAGCCGGCATCTTCGGGATCCTTGTCAGGCAGGTAGACCGCGTTGAGGATCCCGAACTTCTGCTTCAGCGCCTCGGTTGAGGCCGTGGTCCAGTCGAAGCCTTTCTCGCTGCGGCGGTAGCCGCTCGGCCACGGGCCCTCATCCGCGAGCAGCACGATGATCGGCCGCTCGGCCGCTGGGACGTCGAGCAGCTGGTCTACCCAGGCCAGCAACTGGGTGTTCGTGTACTTCAGCTGCTCGATGTACTGCTGCTCGTGGGTGAGGCTCCGCGCTTCGTCGGCGGTGATGAAGCTGCCATCGGGGTGGAAGACGTACGGTTCGTGATCGAGCGCCAGCTGAACGTGGATGAACTTCGGACCGGCCAGGCTCGAGGCGCGCCGCACTGAGCGCAGCTCGTAGAGCGTCTGGTTGTATCGGTTCCGCCGCCAGTCGTACGGTGCCTCGGGGCCCAGGTCCTCGAAGACGCGCAGGATGGTCGCTCGCTGCAGCACCTCGAGAAACTCGGAGGTGAGCTTGTCATAGACATAGTTGATCTCGGCCGACGGGTGCTTGCCCATCGGGCTCCAGAAGGTGCCGGCGTAGATGAAGCGGTAGCCGAGGTCGTCGAGGAACTCCTGCACCTCGAACGGGGAGCGCAGCCCCCGGTAGATCGGTCCCCAATCATCGGCCGCCTTCGCCTGCTTTCGGAGCTCCGGGCCGTCAAGGTACTCGAGGTTGCGCGCCGATTGAATCGAGGGTGCCGTCTTCAGGTAGTTGGCGGTCGAATCCTCGGCGATGTAGAAGCCTCGCTGTCGCAACGCGTCAAGGAACGGCGAGTTGTCGTAGTCGTAGTCAGCTTTCAGGACGCTGTTCGAGGCGTACTCCTCGAGAATGATCCAGTAGACGTCGCGAAGCTCCCCGGTGTTTGGAGCCTCACCGCTGGCAGTGACCCCGGAGCTGGTGTTCGCCGACGTTGGGCGCACGTTGAAGACGAATGCGCCGATGATCAGTAGGTTGAACAGGAGTGCCAGCCCGGTGATCACGTTCAGTGGCAGCGTCACGCGGTCCGCCAGCGCGTGAAAGCGCCAGATGAGCACGAGGCCGATGATGGCCATGAACAGCCAGGCGCCGAGCAGCACCCACATGCTGAGCCCGAGGCCTCCGAGCCAGTCCCACGCCATCCCGTAGGTGAAGAAGAGGGCGAGCAGCAGCGTGCTGGCCAGGGCCGCCGCGGCCCAGGCGCGGGTGATGGCACCCAGGATCCCCATCACGATCAGGGTCGCCCCGACGCAGACGGCGAGCGGCACGAAGATCTCGGCCGGGGCGATCGCTTCCTGCACGTTCTGCGCGTACAGGTAGACCACCGGGTAGGCTGCTGCCAGGACGGGGTAAAGCGGGACGCCAGGCACCCGCCGAAGCCACGTGGGGGTCGTCATCGGCTCGGATTCTCGCATGGGGCGTCGTTGACCGTGGACCGACGATCGGCGATGCTGCGGCCATGGTTGTGCCCACCATGCAGCTGAGTTTGCCCGACGGACGGTCCCTGGATGTCTTCCTCGACGGCCCGCAGACCGGCACGCCGCTCGTCTATCACATGGGAACGCCCTCCGCCGGCGGCCCGACCTTCGCGCCGCTCGTCGATGCCCTGGCGGAGCGCGGCCTCCGCTATGTGAGCTTGTCCGTGGACCGATGAGGGTCCGCGCCGCCTCCACGCTGTGTCTGGCGCTGGCGGTGCTGAACCTTGCGACCGCGGGAGGCGCCGCCGCCGCGGCCGCCAAGTTGACCGGTGGGTCCATCACACCCATGACCGGCACGACGGTCACCGCGTTCCAGTTCTCCGTGCACTTCGTCGGCAGCGCCACCCACGAGGCAGTAACAATCTCTGTGTCGGTGGCGGGCAGTACGGTGCCGCTTTCCCTCTCGAGCGGCAGCGCCCGGAACGGGACCTGGACCGGCACATCGACCCTGCCAGCCGGCAGCTGGACGGTGACCTATCAATCCACGAGCACCGGGCTGACGAACCCCAGCTTCACGGTGCCAGGCCAGGTGGTCGTCACCGTGCCGACGCCGCCTCCGACGCCGGCTCCGACGCCCGTACCGACTCCCCGGCCGACGATCAGGCCCACTCCACGGCCAACGGCAGCGCCGGCGACGCCGATACCGGCGGTCTCGCTCTTGCCGGGTACTTCACCAACCCCGTTGGGGACCACGGTGTCGGACCCGAGTGGCGTGCCCTCGACCTCGGGGTCCGCCTCTTCCTCGCAAGGCGCGAGCCCATCGCCGAGCCCGTCCCCATCACCGGGTGCGGTAACCGGGTCGCGACCATTCAGGGTCCCGCTCGAAGGGGTCGTGGCGATGGGCCTGCTGGGGGCGGTCGCGGTGGCCGCCGCGCTCGGGGAGCGCCGCCGGCGCCGGGCGGTCGAGGCCTTCCGGAAAGCGGAGGCATCAGGTGGCGGAGCGCCGCCTCCAGGGGGCGACGGTCCCGACGATGGTTGGGGTGACCAGATCGTCGATGACGAGACAGTCGCCACGATCGAGTACGGGGCCTCCGAGGAGCCCCCGGCTGACCTTACGACGGACTGAGAGCCGGGGCGTCCGCGTGCAGCTGGCGGCGGTAGGCGACCACCCCGAAGAGCAGCAGGCCGTGCAGCAGGGCGACCTCCAGGGTAGCGAATTGCTGCAGGTAGAACGATGCGAGGTCCGCCAGCGCCAGGGAGACCAGGAGGCCGAATTCGGCAAGGCTCGATCCGAGCCGATCTCGCCCGGTGAGTGCCATCAGCAGCGAGCCGGCAAGCAGAAGCGTGCCCGCCACCCCCTCGACCACCAGGTGCAGCATGTCAAGGCTGAACAGCCGCGTGCTCGTCTCCGGATCCACCCCGCCGATCTGCGATATTGCGACACCGAGGTCGATCACCGACCGGACGCCTGAGATGAAGAGCGCGGCCATCAGGACGCTCCGCGCTCCACGGCCTCCGACCCAGTCATCCCGGTGCGCGGCCCACCAGTCGAACAGCGGCTGGAGGCGGCTGACCTCGTCCGGCGCGATATCCAGCTCCTGTGACTGGATGAAGGCGAGGAGCGCGGCCGCAAGCCGGCGTTGCTCCTCGAGCGGTGCATCGGCGGCTGCTGCTCCCAGGCGATCCATGAGCGCATCGCGCTCGTCGTCCTGCAGGTCGTCGTCGACCGCCTCCTCCATCAGCTGCAGCGAGGTGAGCAGCTGGCTGCGTGGATCTGGCTGGGTCCGTCGCCGCACGCGGAGGTACACCAGCACGGCCAGCAGGAAGGTCGCGTAGATCAGCGGTGCGGCGGCAGGGTAGAAATAGTCGTTCTGGGTGGTGATGAACTTGCCGACCTCGTCGATGAAGAGGCCGATCCCGATGCCGCCCAGCACCGCCGCCGTCAGGTAGACCCGCCGTCCGGCGAGCACGATCGGAAGGAGGGCGGCCGCGAACAGGAAGAACCCGCCGAACAGGGCATGGGCGATGTGCAGCTCTCCGCCGCCGATCTGCGGGTAGCCGGTCAACTCGAGGTAGACGCGGGTTGCCATCACCGTGGCGGCGAAGGAGACGAGGGTCAGGAATAGGTACCGCTCGGCTCCCTCGCGGCGGACGGGCCGACGGAGGCCAAGCCGCGCGACCACGTCCGGGCCGTCAGTCGCTCGTGATCCGCCGTCCTGCATTCTGGGGCATGATAGGGTTGCCAACCCGAGCTTTGGAGAGACCTTCCCGAATGACTGCTGCCACGCCCGCCGCTGCCCCCGAATGGGATCGCGCCCCGCTCGAGCTACCGCAACGAACCCGGATCGAGATCTTCATCGTCGTGCTGCTGGGCATCTTCCTGGCCGCCCTGGACCAGACGATCGTCGGCACCGCGCTGCCCGTCATCGTCACCGACCTGAAGGGCAACGACGTCTACATTTGGGGCTTTACTTCGTACCTGCTGACCGCAACCGTCAGCGGCCCGCTGTACGGAAAGCTGTCCGACCTGTTCGGGCGCCGGATCATCTTCATGATCGGGGTGAGCATCTTCCTGATCGGCTCCGTGCTGTGCGCTACCTCGGGTGAGATGGGGCAGTTCATCGTCTTCCGGGGGATCCAGGGGCTCGGCGCCGGCGCGCTCTTCCCGGTTTCGCTGGCGATCATCGCCGACATCTTCGCGCCGTCCGAGCGGGGCAAGTACCAGGGGTTCTTCGGCGCCATGTTCGGCGTCGCGTCGCTCATCGGTCCGGCCATCGGCGGGATCCTGACGGATAACTTCTCGTGGCACTGGATCTTTCTCGTCAACCTCCCGCTCGGGCTGGTGGTGCTGGTCGTCATCTGGCGAACGCTGCCGACCCGGATCGAGAGCGGCGTGCAGCGGACGATCGATTACCTGGGTGCCGCGGTCTTCATTGCGGCCCTGGTGCCGATCCTGATCGGCCTCACCAACAAGCAGTTCGGCGAATGGTCCGATCCCGAGGTTGGTGGGCTCATCGCGGTGGGCCTGGGCCTGGCCGCGGTCTTCGTATGGATCGAGTCACGGGCCAAGGAGCCGATCCTGCCCCTTCACCTCTTCCGCATCCGCGCCTTCACGGCGAGCGTGTTCGCGATGTTCTTCGCGGCGATGGGTTTCTTTGCCGCGGTCGTGGGCATGCCGCGCTGGTACCAGGTCGTGCAGGGCACCTCCGCGACCGAGGCCGGCTACCAGATCCTGCCGCTCCTCGGCGGCCTGATCGTGTCGGCCATCGTTTCGGGCCAGATCGTCGCCCGGACCGGCCGGTACAAGTCGATCATCTTCGTGGCGCTCCTCTTCCTGGCACTCGGCCTCTTCCTGCTGACCAACCTGCGGACCGAATCCGACGGACGCCTCGTCTGGCTCTGGATGGCCATCACCGGTATCGGCATTGGGCCTGCCTTTGCCGTCTTCACCCTGGCGGTGCAGAACAACGTGCCGCCGGTTGAGCTGGGCACCGCGACGAGCGGCCTGACGCTCTTCCAGCAGGTGGGCGGGACCGTGGGGCTGGCGCTCACCGGCTCGGTCTTTGGCTCGGTCCTGCTCGAGGAGATGCCGAAGCAGATCGCCGCCGCCGGGGTTCCGCCCGATCTCGCCGGCCAGTTTGCGCAGGGCGGCAGCCAGGCTCTCAACAACCTCTCGGGCGTAGGGGACCTCGGGGCCAAGATCCTCGCCAGCCTGCCGCCGGATGCCCAGGAACAGGTGAAGCCGCTCATCCCGCTGATCGTCGACGGGATCCACCAGGCATTCTCGATCGCCACTGCGGCGACGTTCGTGATCGGGGTCGGGGCTGCGCTGATGGGCGCTCTGATCGTGCTGATCGGCCTCCCCGGCGGCCGGATGGGGGAGACCGCCGAAGCCGGCGCCCCCTCCCCGGCATCTGGCGAGCTGAGCCAGGAGGCGGGCGCCTGACCTACGCGTCAGACGTTGGCGCGGCGGCCCTGCGAGGCCTCCTCGACGATGGTCGTCACGCGACGCTGGCGCGTCTCCGGGCGCTTGGCAGACATCACCCACCAGATCAGGGCGCGCCGCGGTGACCTCGGGAACGCGTCCCAGTGGCGGCGAGCCTCGAGGTTCGCGTCCAAAGCGGCAGCCAGCTCGGCCGGCTCGATGAGCGCAACGGCGGCGTCTTGCATCGACCACGAGCCATCGGCCTTGGCGGCCTCGATGACGCGCAGGCCGGCCTCGGTCATGCGTCCGTCCGCGATCAGGCGCTGGACCCGCTCCTTGTTTGAGGGTGACCAGCCGCTCCCGCGACGGCGTGGTGTGAGGAGCTGGGCCTGCCGCCCATCATCGAGCGTGTTAGTGACGCCGTCGATCCAGCCGAAGCAGAGCGCCTCCTCCACGACCTGGGCGTAGTCGAGCGGGATCTTGCCGCTGGCCTTCTTCCATCGGGCCAGCCAGACGCCATCGGTGTCGTCGTGGTGCCTGGTCAGCCAGTCGCGCCAAGCCGCGATCGTCTCGGGGTGGACGAGCGGGCGGCCTCGATACTCCATCGAGTCAGGATCCTAGCGTGGCGCTCCTAGAGGTTGGCGTTGAATGTGTCGCAGGCGTTGGGATCGCCGGTGTCGAGCCCGGTCTGGAACCACTGCTTGCGCTCTGCCGACGAGCCGTGGGTCCAGGTCTCAGGCGTCACCTGGCCCTGGGTCTTCTCCTGGATCCGGTCGTCTCCGACGGTCTCCGCGGCGTCGATGGCCTGGCCGATCTGCTCCGGAGTGAGCGGGTTCAGGAAGCCGGTCTCGACGGCGTGGCTGGCCCACACGCCCGAGAAGCAGTCGGCCTGGAGCTCGGTCCGCACCGACTGGCTCTTCGCTCCGGTCTCGCCACTGCCGGGCTGCAGCGTCCCGAGCAGGTCCTGGACGTGGTGGCCGTACTCGTGCGCGATCACATACGCCTCGGCGAAGGGTCCGCCCTCCGCACCGAACTGCGTCTGCAGCGTGTCGAAGAAGCCCAGGTCGATGTAGACGGTGTCATCCGTTGGGCAGTAGAACGGCCCGACGACGCTGCTCGCCTGGCCACAGCCGGTGTTAATGGCGTCGGTGTAGAAGGTGGTGGGCGCAAGCGTGTACCCGTCGACGACCGTCTCCCAGTAGGCCTGGACGCTGTTGACGTAGCCGATGATCCGGCAATCCTCGCGGGAGTTGGCGTCAACATCGGTCTGGCATTCCTGGCTGAGGTCGTTGGGCTCCTGGTTTCCGACCGTTGTCTTGTCCAGGATGCCGGTGAGTGTGGCGGCGTCCTGTGGCGAGCCGCCCAGGAGCATCACCAGCACGAGCACCACGACGCCGCCGAGGCCACCGCCGACGGCCAGCGCGCCGCCTCGGCCCCGCATGTCCCGGACCTGGCCGGGATCGAGGCGCGTGCCTCGTCGGAACGTCATGCCCGAACGATAGGGGAGCCGCCTTGCAGGTGCGCATCTCGAACGGCCAAGGCCATTACAGGCGCCCTCAACACGCTGCGACTACCATGGCCTCCCATGCCCGACGACGCCGTCGAACTGATCTCATCCCTCAGCCTCTTCGCCGACCTCGGCGGGCCGCAACTCGAGGCAATCAGCCACATCTTCGAGGAGACGACCTTCGCGCAGGGGCAGCGGATCCTGCGACAGGGGATCACCGGCTCGAACTTCTACGTGGTCGTGGATGGCGAGGCATCGGTCAAGATCGACGGCGAGGAGCGGGCCAGCATCGGGCGAGGCGATTTCTTCGGTGAGATGTCTCTTCTCCTCGGCAGCGCCCCGACTGCCGACGTGACCGCCCGCACTCCGCTGCGCTGTTTGGTCCTGGCCGGACCGGACCTCCACGGATTCCTGGACAAGCACCCGACCGTCATGTACCGCATGCTGGTGGCCATGGCTCGGCGGCTGACCGCCGCCAACCAGCACTCCGGGTAGCCGCGTGGCGCCAGCGTCCGCGAAGGCCCCCGTTGGGGAGCGGCCGTTTCCGCCCGGAGACTACCCGGTGGTGGTGGTCGGCAGCGGGCCGGGCGCCATCCAGATCAGCCACGAGCTTGATCGGCTGGGGATCGGGCACGCCACGATCAGTGCCGACCCATCGCCGGGTGGCATGTTCCGCCGGCTGCCGATCTACCAGCGGCTGCTGAGCTGGACCAAGCCATACGCGCTGGGCGACCCGGCCGGGCGAGCCGGCGAGTGGTACGACTGGAACAGCATCATCTCTGACGACCCGGCGTTGCGCTCGATCATGCCCGGGCTGATGGATGGCAGCTCTTCCTTCCCGAGCCGGGCCAAGATGGAGGAGAACCTCGCCACTTTCGTGACCCGGGCCAACCTGCAGATCCGCTACGGATGCGCCTGGCAGTCCACCAGCCGAGCCGATGACGGCCGCTTCGTCCTCACCACGTCCGATGGCGAGTACGTCTGCGAGGTCGCGATCTTCGCGGTCGGCATGGCTGAGCCCTGGAAGCCCCCGACCCCCGGGCTCGAGCTCGTGCCGCACTACGTCGAGGCGGGGCCTGCCGAGTCGTACGCCGGGAAGCGGGTCTTCATCGCCGGCAAGCAGAACTCCGCCTTCGAGATCGCCACCGCCTTCCTGCCATGGGCCAGGCAGCTGGTGCTGGGGTCGCCGCGGCCCGCCACGCTGTCGGTGGTGGAGCACTCGCTGGCCGGCGTGCGGGCCCGCTACGTTCAGCCGTACGAGGACGCCATGCTGCACAACGGCGTCTTCCTGCTCGACGTCAAGATCGAGCGGATCGAGCGGTCCGAAGACGGGTTCCGGGTTCGCCTGAGCCGGACCGATGGTGGCCGCGAGCTCGTCTATGAGGCGGATGCGGCGATCGCTACCACCGGCTTCGCGGTGCCGATGCTCGACCTGCCGGCACTCGGCGTGGCGACCTTTGCCCAGGGCAAGATGCCCGCCCTCACCCCGTTGTGGGAATCGGCCACGGTGCCGGGCATCTTCTTCGCTGGCACGATCAGCCAGGCCGCGGCCGGGCTCAAGAAGCACGGCATCCCCGCCAACTCCGGGGCGCTGCACGGCTACCGGTACAACGCGCGCGTGCTGGTACGGCACATCGCCGCAACCCGCTTCGGGATCGAGACGCCCCGCCCAGCCATTGAGCCCGATGCCGTCGCGCCCTTCCTGCTGGAGCAGCTGACCATGGCGCCCGAGCTGTGGAACCAGCGGTCCTACCTGGTGCAGGTGGCATCGGTCTCGGAGGAGGGCTGGCGGGACGACGGGATCTGGCCGCTGGCCGACTTCGTCGATGCCCCAGGCCCCGATGCAGTCGCCGTCACGCTCGAGCCGAACCCTGATTCCAGCATCTACCCGGTCGCCTACGTGCGGATCTCGGGAGCCGTCGAGGAGCGTCTGCTCGATCCCGATGCCATGAACGAGTACCGCGGCTCGCCTCATCGGGAGCAGATGGCCGCCATCCTGGCCCCGCTCATGCGCTCATGAGCGCTACCCTGCGCCCATGAGCGACGAGCACGTCGATCACGAGGGTCATCACCACGGCCACGAGCCGCCGGTCCTCGAGCCTGCCCAGCATCGAGCGGAGGGCGTGGCGCTCTTCAACGCGGTCTGGGACATGCTCGACGCCCCCGACCGGACCCCCGCGCAGGATGACCAGATGGTTCATGCCGCCCACGCCTCGCGCTGGCACTGGTCGCAGGCCGGTGAGCTGGGCGGGAACCAGCAGCGCGCCATCGGGGAATGGCAGTGCTCCCGGGTCTACTCGATCCTGGGTCGCGGGGAGCCGGCGCTCCATCATGCCGGGGCCTGCCTGGCGATCTGCGAGGAGAGCGGCCTCGGCGATTGGGTCGTGGCCGCTGCCTACGAGGCCCTCGCCCGGGCCTCGACCGTGGCGGGCGACGCGGGAGAGGCGGATGCCTGGCTGGGTCGCGCACGGGAAGCTGTCGCGAAAATTTCCGATCCCGAGGACCGCGAGGTGATCGAGGCGGACCTGGCCAACCTGGCCAAGCATCCAATCCTCGCGGGTACCTGAGGTCGCCTAGACGACTTGGTAGACATAGGCGAAGAGCGTCAGACCAGGTGTGGGCTCCCAATCGAGCTCCGGTGCGCGAACGAAGCCAATGCGGCGGTAAAGACGCTGGGCCGTGTCCATCCACTCCGTCGTATCCAGATAGACCCGCTGCCGCCCATCGACCCGGGCCCGATCCAGGCAGGCGCGCACCAACGCCTCTCCGATGCCGCGGCCCTGGAATGCAGGGAGCACGGCCAGCATGCGGATCCCGGCGCCTCGGGGATCCTTGAACTCCGCGTACGGTCCCAGCCCGGGAACGTAGCTCACGGTGCCGGCCAGCGCTCCGTCGACGTCGGCCACCCAGATGAGCACCCCCGCTTGAGCGCGGCCGGCCACGTCCCGGAGCTCATCGGCGTACTCGTCGAGGTCTGGGATGATCGAGCGATAGACGTCGACCACCAGCTCGCCAACCGCGGCGTGCTCGCTCGGCAGAACGGCGCGGATCACCATCGCCAGGGAATGATGATCCGCCGTCGTATCCTCGCGCTCCGATGATCCGCCGCCTTGCCGCAGCCGCTGACGCGCTTCGGCGCGTCCTTGCCAACCCTGACATGCGGCGTGCCCAGCTGGCGTGGATGCTCGGATACACCGCGGAATGGGCGTGGCTGGTGGCGTTGTGGGTCTACGCCTACCAGACCAGCGGCGTCGTTGCGGTTGGAGCCCTGGGCCTGGCCCGTACCCTGCCTGCGGCGCTCCTCTCGCCGGCGCTGTCGACGATCGTCAATCGGCTGCCGCGCCATCGGGTCCTGCTGGGGATCCATCTGGGGCGCGCTGCCCTGGTGGGCTTCGCCGCGCTGGCGATCGTGGCCGGCCTGCCGCCGCTGGTGGTCTACGCGATCGCGCCGCTGGACGCCCTGCTCGGCGTCCTGCACCGGCCAACGCACATGCCGCTGATGCCTGCCCTCGCCCGCTCGCCGGAACAGCTGGTCGCGTCGAACGTGGCGTCGAGCACGTTCGAGGGGATCGGCACGCTCGCCGGGCCGGCCCTCGGCGGGCTGCTGGTGGCCTACGCCACGCCGGCCTGGGGTTTCGCCATCCCGGCGCTCATCTTCCTGGTCGCTGCGCTGAGCGTCAGCGGCATCCGGCCGGCGCAGGCACTGCGTCGCGAGGTGCGCCGGGAGGGCCTGCTGGGCACCCTCTTCGGCGGGATCGGGGCGCTCATCCAGTATCCGCGCGCCGGCCTTGTCGTCAGCCTCTTCTGGGCGCAGATCATCGTTCGCGGCCTGCTCAACGTGCTGCTTGTCGTGGCGGCGGTCGAGCTGCTTCACGTGGGCGAGCAGGGGGTCGGCTACCTCAATTCGGCGATCGGCGCGGGAGGATTCCTCGGTGTGCTGGCGACCGTCACGCTGGTCACCCGACGGCGGATGGCGGCTCCCTTCGCCATCGGCCTGGTGCTGTGGGGGACTCCCATCCTGCTGATCGGCCTGCTGCCGCTGGCTCCGGCGGCTGTGCTCTTTCTCGCCGTGCTGGGGCTGGGGAACGCCGTACTGGATGTCGCCGGCTTCACGATCATGCAGCGCAGCGTCCCGAACGACGTGCGCGGTCGCGTCTTTGGGGTGCTCGAGTCGGGCGTCATGCTGGGGACCGGGATCGGCTCAGCCCTGGCACCTCTCCTGCTTGCATTTCTCGACGTTCGCGGCGCGCTGATCGCCACCGGTCTGCTGCTCCCGACGCTGGCGGTCCTGACCTGGCGATGGGTCGCTCGAGCCGATGCCGATGCGGTGATCCCGGAATGCGAGCTGATCCTCCTGCGTGGCGTGCCGATGCTGTCGGCGCTGCCGATGACGGTCCTGGAGCAGGTCGCTGGTGATGCGGCGCCTGTCTCCTATGCGGCAGGCGAGCCGATCATCCGGCAGGGCGAGGTGGGGGACCGGTTCTACATCCTCGCCTCAGGGCGAGCGGAAGTGGTGGCGGACGGGAGGCGGCTGGGCGAGATGGAGCCGGGCGATTCCTTCGGCGAGATCGCGCTGCTGCGCGACGTGCGACGGACGGCGTCGGTGGTTGCGATTGTGCCGGTCGAGGCCTTCGCGCTGGATCGCGACGCGTTCCTTGCCGCGGTGTCGGGCGATCCGCGCAGCCACACGGCGGCCGAGGCGGTGGTCCAGGAGCGGCTGGCCCAGACAGGCGCCGCGTCGGACGGCTAGGCTCCCCGCATGTCACGCGTGGTCATCCTGGGGGCGGGGTTCGGCGGCATCGCAACCGCGGTCGCTCTCCGCGAGCAGCTCGCGGATGGGGAAGAGATCGTCCTGGTCGATCGCCGCGACGACTTCGCGATGGGACTCCGCAAGACATGGGCCATCCTTGGCATCTCGCCGATCGCCTACGGGACTCGTTCGCTGGCGAGCCTCGCGGCTCGTGGCATCACGGTGCTGCAGGGGACGGTCACCGGGATCGACCCGGGAACGCGGACAGTCAGCGTTGACGGGACGGTCCTGGAGGCCGATGCCCTCGTGGTGGCCCTGGGCGCCGAGCAGAGGATGGACGCGATCCCTGGCCTGGCCGAGCATGGCCACAACGCCTGGGATCGAGGACACCTGGACCAGGTCCACGGGCTCGTGGACGCGTTTCGCGGAGGACAGGTGGTGGTCGGCATCTTCGGGACGCCCTACTCGTGTCCCCCTGCGCCCTACGAGCTCGCGATCCTGCTCGGCGAGCGGTTCGACGCGCGAGGCATCGAGGCCCAGGTCACGGTCTTTGCACCCGTCCCGGTGGTGCTACCGATCCTCGGCGCCGCCGAATGTGTCCCGCTCGATTCCCGCCTCGAGGAGCGCGGCATCGGCTTCCTTGCCAGCCGCGTGGCCACGGAGGTGACGGAGCGGCAGGTGCGCTTCGGCTCGGACGAGCAGCTCCCGTTCGACCTGTTGCTGGCGGTCCCGCCCCATCGCTGCCCAACTGTCCTGGTGAACGCCGGCCTCGCCGCCGCCGGGGGCTGGGTCAAGGTCGATCGAGCGACCCTGGAGACTGGATACCCGGGCGTGTACGCCATCGGAGATGCGACGGCGATTCTGCTCGCCAATGGGATGCCGCTGCCCAAGGCGGGCCTATTCGCCGAGAAGGAGGGTGAGACCGTAGCCGCCCGCATTGCCGCCGTGCTGCGCGGCGAGACGCCGACCGCGACCTTCGACGGGCAGGGGGCGTGCTTCATCGAGATGGGCAATGGGGAGGCGAGCACCATCTCCGGCGACTTCTTCGGCGATCCGCCGGCGGTGGCCCTGTCGGTGCCCGACGCGCAGCAGCGCGCCGCCAAGGAGCAGTTCGAGATGGAGCGACTGGCCCGCTGGTTCGACCGGTAGCGCTGGTGCGGCACCGCACGGCAATCGGCGCATCGGGCTATTCTTCGCAGCAGGCGGCTCCCAGTGCAGTCGCCGTCACCGGATGGAGGGCCTCTCCCGCATGGATCTTCTCGAGCGAATCGACGCGCTCATCGCCGAGCGCCACCTGCTGAAGCACCCGTTCTATACGAAGTGGAAGGCCGGAGAGCTCACCCGCGACGAGCTCCAGGAGTACGCACGCCAGTACTACGCCTTCGAGTCGACCTTCCCACGGCTCCTCTCGGCGCTGCACACCCGCTCGGACCGGCCCGATGTGCGCCAGTCCCTGCTCGACAACCTGTGGGACGAGGAGCACGGCGAGGTCAACCACGCGGAGATGTGGCTGCGCTTTGGCGAGGGGATCGGCGTCGAGCGGAGTTCCGTGCGCTCAGCTCAGGCCAACGATGGCACGCGGGCGCTGCTCGAGACCTACTGGTCCGCCGTTTCGGACGGGCCGATCGCGGCCGGCATCGCGGCCCTGTACGCCTACGAGGGACAGGTGCCTGAGGTGGCGACCGAGAAGATCCGCGGCCTGGTCGAGCAGTACGGCGTCGACGACCCGCGGACGCTGGCGTTCTTCACGGTGCACTCCACCCTGGACGTCGAGCATTCGGGCGCCGAGCGCTCGATGATCTCGGACCTCGCCCCGACGCCGTCCGACGAGGAGGCTGTCATGGCCGCCACGCGCGCCGCACTCGATGCCTGGTGGGGATTCCTCGACGCGGTGAACGTCTGAGGCGACGCGGACCCGACGCGGACCCGACATCCTGCGCGTCTCTCAATCGGCGGGCGCCTTCATGCGCGGTGTCAGGACGCACCGCTACCTGCCGCCTA
>JBDTMU010000003.1:0-27630 GCA_039934115.1 Chloroflexota bacterium
GGCGAGACAGGATCGCTGAGGCCGCACGAGAAGGAGTTTTCTCTTTGTATACCCCCTCCACCTATTCAGACAAGATCCTGAGCTGCGTCGATTGCAACCAGGAATTCGTCTTCGCGGCGACTGATCAGCAGTTCTACGCGGAGAAGGAATTCAGCGAGCCGCGCCGCTGTCCCTCATGCCGCGCAGCCCGCAAGGCCGCCCGCGGCGAGAGCGGTGGCTACAGCAGCGGCTCCAGCTACGGTGGTGGCACCGGCTACGGCGGCGGCTCCAGCTACGGCGGCGGTCAGCGCGAGATGTTCACCGCAACCTGTGACGGCTGCGGCGGCGAGGCGCGCGTTCCGTTCCGCCCGACCGGCTCCAAGCCCGTCTACTGCAGCAACTGCTTCAGCACGCGGCGCTAACCGCTCGACGACAAGAGGCCCGGCGAGAGATCGCCGGGCCTCTTCGTTTTCCGTCACGATGATGGAACCGGCGCTGAGCCGGCGGTGTACGGGTGGCAGAGGTGGAGGGCCGTCCACTGCTCGAACGCGAATGGATCGAATCGGCCCGACGCGGTGACGCGTCGGCCTTCGAGGAGCTCGTGCACCGATACCAGGAGATCGCCTTCCGGACCGCCTACCTGATCGTCGGTGATGCCGATGAGGCGCGGGATGCGGCCCAGGATGGCTTTCTCCGCGCGCACGCCGCGCTTGGCCGCTTCCGGGAAGGCGCCGAGTTCCGACCATGGCTGCTGCGGATCGTGGCCAACGCCGCGCGGAACCGCCGGCGGAGCGCAGCGCGCCGCGCCGACCTGGCGCTGCGGGCGTTCCGCGATGCAGCCTCGGGCGATGCGGCCCCATCGCCCGAGGCGCTGCTCCTGGCCGAGGAGCGGCGGGGCGAGCTGCTCGCCGCCATCAACGGGCTGCGCGTCGAAGATCGGCTGGTGATCGCGCTGCGCTGGTTCCTGGAGCTCAACGAAGAGGAGATGGCCGCGGTCCTGAACTGCCCCCGCGGCACCGTCAAGTCGAGGCTGTCACGGGCCAGCGCCCGCCTGCGAGAAGCGATCGGGGAGGTCGCCGATGACTGACGAGCGCCACCCTCGCCTGGAGGATCGCCTGCTCGACCTCGGCTCGTCGATGGCATTTCCCGCCACGCCGCCGCTCTCCGCCCTCGTGGCAGATCGGCTCCGCCAGCCGCCCCGCCGGCTCTGGCTGGGACGCCCGGTCGGTCGGGCTCTGGCGCTTGCCCTGGCGGCAACCGTCCTGCTGGTGGGCCTTGCGGCCGCGTTCGGTCTCGGCCTGGGCGGCCTGCGCCTGATCTTCGGCCCCGCGCCATCGCCGCTGCCCAGTGTGGTGATCGGACCTGGCCTCGGCCAGCCGACGACGCTGGCTGAGGCGCAAGAGACGGTCACCTTCTCCCTCCGCGTTCCCAGACTGTCAGGCCTCGGCGATCCTGATCTCATCTACCTCGCGGAACCGCCGGCCGGCGGTGCGGTGACGCTGCTGTACCGCGAGCGCGATGGCTTCCCGGCCGATCCAGCGACGAACATCGGCCTGATCGTGACGCAGTTCGGAGCCGATATCGCACCCGAGAGCTTCGAGAAGCTGATCGACTCTGGCGTCCGGGTTACGCCGGCCAAGGTAGGAGGGGTCGCCGCGTGGTGGGTTGCAGGGGGTGAGCACTTCTTCTTTTACCGCGATGCCCAGGGCAGGGTTGTCGACTCGACCCTGCGCCTGGCCAGCGACACGCTCATCTGGGAGGAGCGGGGCGTGACGCACCGGGTCGAAGGAGCGCCCTCGTTGGCCGACGCGATTCGCGTCGCCGAGTCGCTCCAGTAGGCACCCTCAGAAGCCGAGGTCCGGCTTCACCACCATCAGGAACACGATCACCGCCACCATCACGCTCAGGAAGAGGCCACCGCGCTGCACCCTGTGGACGAGGGCCATCAAGGCGGGCGGCGGACCGCTGGGCGTGGAGCCGGGCGGAGTCTCCGGTGGCGGGCCGGAGGTCATCTCGATGATCCGCTGCGTGGTCGGGATCTGAACGGCCAGGCCAAAGGTGAGCAGCACGATGTAGAGCAGGATGCCCAGGGCCAGCCATCGTGCGTCACGGCTGAACGGGTCGATGCCGGCCGCCCAGATCAGGCCGATCCCGGTCACCGGCAAGGACAGGGCGACGGGCACCACCCGCTTGGTCGAGATGGCGTGCGAGACGCGGGTTGCGAAGTTGGCGTGCGGCCGGTCGGCCGCGCCCATCGCACCGATGATCGGGAATGAGAAGCTCGGCCCGAACGCGATGATCGCGCCCAGCACGTGCAGGACCAGGAACCAGGGGATCAGCTCGGGCATCGAATCTCCTCATCGGCTCAACGGCGCCAGCAGTCTAAGCCCCGTAGGTGGCGCTGATACGCTTCCGGCATGACGTTCCAGAGCCTGGACTTCGTCTATATGCCAAGCCGCGACGTGGCGTCGGACATGGCGTACTTCACCGATGTCCTGGGTGGCCACCTCGTCTTTGCGGTCGAGGGGATGGGTACGCGGGTGGCGATGGTCGAGCTGACGGAGGGGCCGCCACGCGTCCTGCTGGCGGGCCACCTCGAGGGCGACCAGCCGGTGCTGGTCTATCGCGTCGACGACCTCCAGAGCGCCATGCGAGACCTGGAAGGGCGCGGGTGGGAGCGCGAGGCGACCTTCGAGATTCCGCATGGACCCGTCAGCCCGTTCCGGACGCCGGGGGGCCATCGGCTCGCCATCTACCAGCTCCTGCGACCCGAAGCCGGCGAGCATTTCGAAGGACGACGCGATTTCTGACGTCCCAACGGGCAACTGAAGCGGCCGCGGTGGCGTCCTTGCGCCATGAAAGCACTGATCCTGATCCTGCTGCTATCCGGCTGTTCGCTCCTCAGTGGCGGGGCGTCGGCCTCCCTCGACGGGGAATGGCAGCTTCAAGCCGGCACCAACGGGGGCCAACCGGTCCCGATCGTGGCCGGCAGTCGCATCACGCTGAATGTCGATGGCACCCAGGTCGGCGGCAGCGCCGCCTGCAACACCTACGGCGGCACGATCACGCTGCAGGGCACCTCGGTTGCCATCAGCGCCCTGTCGATGACCGAGATGGCCTGCCAGGAGAACCTGATGGCCTCCGAGGCGGCCTACCTGGCCGCTCTGCCACGAGTCACCACCGCCACCCTCAGCGGCAACGGCCTCGTCTTGAGCGGGCCGGATGTGGAGCTGCGCTACACGAGCGTCGCGCCGGTGGCGAACGCGGCCGTCGTTGGCACGACCTGGATCCTGGAATCGCTGATCAGCGGCGAGGCTGTCTCGTCGACGGTGGGCGAGGCAACGCTCGAGCTGAGCGACGACGGCAGGATCAGTGCCTCGACCGGCTGCCGCAACGTCATCGGGAGATACACGATCGCCGAGGGACAGGTGCAGGTGACGCTCGATCCATACGACACGATCGGGTGCGCAGAGCCGCCCGGCGACAAGGACGTCCACGTCCTCAACGTGCTCTCCGACGGCTTCAGGCTCAGCATCGACGGAGACCGCCTGACCCTCATGGCCAGTGACAGGGGGCTCGGCTACCGCGCCGACAGCTAGGAGCTGACGGCCTCCTCCTGGATCAGCCCGTCCCGCATGTGGATGATGCGGTCGCAGAAGGCACCGACCTCGGCATCGTGCGTGACGAGCAGCAGCGTCTCGCCGCGCTCCTTGTTGAACCGCCGCAGCAGCTCCAGAACCTCGTGGCTGTGACCGCTATCGAGGTTGCCGGTCGGCTCGTCGGCGAGCAGGAGCTTCGGCTTGTTGACGAGGGCACGAGCAATCGCCACGCGTTGCTGCTCGCCACCGGAGAGCTCCATCGGGCGGTGCTCGGCGCGCGCCTCCAACCCGACCCAGCCGAGCGCCTCCATGGCTGCGGACATCGCCTGGCGGCGAGCCGAGCCGGCGTACTCGCCGGCCAGCGCCACGTTCTCGGCGGCGGTGAGCGTCGGCACGAGGTTGTACGACTGGAAGACGAAGCCCATGGTGTCGGCGCGCATGCGCGTCCGCGTGCGCTCTGACATCGAGGTCACCTCCACCCCGTTGATGCGCAGTTCGGCGGGAGGACCGTCGTCAGCATCGGGCGAATGGAGGAGCCCCAGGATGTGCATCAGCGTGCTCTTGCCGGATCCGGACGGACCCATCAGGGCCACCATCTCGCCGCGCTCGATCTTGAGCTCGACGCCCCGCAACGCCTCGACCTGGTTGCGCCGGCTCATCCGATAGGTCTTGCGCAGGTTGCGCCCCTCGAGCAGTGCCGCGGTCGCCTCCATCACTCGTACCGCAGCGCCGCGACCGGGTCGAGCCGCGCGGCGCTCCAGGCCGGGATGACGCCCGCCACCATGCCAAGGATCGTCGAGAAGGCCACCGCAAAGATGGCGGTCGCCGGTGTCAGGTCGAACAGGATCGTCCCGGACGAGCGACCGGCCTCGTTGGCGAGGACCACCACGATGGCGCCCAGCACCAGGCCGATGACGCCGCCGATGAAGCCGATCAGCGCCGCCTCCGTCACCAGCTCGCGCACGATCCTACTGCGCGAGCCGCCGATCGCTCGCTTGATCCCGATCTCGCGCGTTCGCTCGGCCACCGACATGGCCATGGTGTTGATGACCGACAGGCCGCCGACGACCAGGCTAATGACCGCCACGCCGATGATGATCGCGTTGAAGACGCCCGTGAACGATCCGACCTGCTCGTCGAACTCTGCGCCGGTGAGGGTCTGGACGTTGTCCACGTCCCGCTCGATCTGGCCGGCGAGCTCCGCGTCGTTCACCCCCGGCTTGGGATAGACGACCACCTGGCTGATCAGCTCTTCCGGGCTGATCGCATCCTGGATCGATCGTGGCAGGGAGGCGGCCATGAGGTGCTGCGCCGCCTGAAGCGGAATATTGGCGGTGGTGTCCGGCGCCGTCAGCGTCGGCTCGAGGATGCCGACCACGGTGAACGACTCGCCCCGAATCTCGACCATGTCGTCGATGGCGACGTTCTTCTTGCGCGCCAGGTCGCTTCCGAAGACAACCACGTTCGACCCCTCATCCTCCGGGGTCAGGAGCCGTCCCTGCACGGGCGTGAGCACGAACGTTTCGAGGCCCGCGTCGGAACCGGCGATGTTGCCGAGCAGGAAATCGGGCGCGCCGAAGCCCTGGCTCGCTTCAGGGTCGTACAGCATCTGGATCTGTGCGTCGACGGCGGCAACATCATCAAGGTCGCGAATCTGGTTTGCAGCCTCGATGGTCATCGGCGCGATGCCGGCGCCGACGGCGAAGTTGGTGGCATCGGTGACCAGGATCTTGCCGGCGAAGTACTCGCTGCCACCGGCGACCAGCGAGTTGATCTTGTTGGCCATCGAGCTGAAGACGACCAGCGCCCAGATCCCGATGGTGATGCCCAGGATCGTGAGCGTCGTCCGCAGCTTGCGGCGTGAAAGCTGGCGCAGCAGGCGCATCGGTACCTCGATTAAGGGGATCCGCCGTCAGGGCCGGCGGAGGGAGAAGCCTACTACGCGATGGTCAACGGATCGCAATGACTTCCAGTTGGCGAGGCAACGTCCCGCTAGGCCTGCGCCTCCAGCTTGTCGACCCACGCTTCGAGACGAGGCAGGTGCTCGGCGAGGTGGTCAGGCCCGGCCTTGCGGAGCCAGAACTCGGCGGCTGGAGTGATCTCGGGCAGCTCCGCCCAGGCGCGGCGCAGCTCCGCCCGGGCCGAGGCTGCCTGGAGGTGGACCACGTCGAGCGGGATGTCGTGCATGGCCGCCAGGAAGCGCTCGTTCTCCGCGTCGACGTCCAGCTCACCCTCGTGGTAGGTGCCCGCGGCGATGCGGCGCAGCATCTGGGCACCCTCCGCCATCCAGGTCCCGAGGTGGGCGACCGCATCCTTGGCTGTCCAGCCCTCGCGGAAGTAGCCGGGGATCTCCGCCATCTCCGGGGTGATCCGGTACATCACCGCATGCAGGCGGTGCCAAGCATCGGCCTCCCCATCCAGGTCCCGCGCTCTCGCGTTCATTTTGGCTGCGGCCTTGTCGCCCACGAATGGATGATAGTCCGCGGTGGCGAATTGGCCGTCAGCGGGAGGGCCGTCGGCCCACCACTCGCACCAGGGGGCGGCGCCAGAGGAAGGCGTCAGGTCGCAGCTCCGCCATCATCCGCAGTGCGACCGCCCGCAGCTGTCGCCGTGAGTCCGCATCCAGGCCCGCGAAGACCTCCCGGTCGATCCAGTGCTCGAGCAGGTCGAGGTAGCTCTCCGACGTGAACCGATGCTCCAGCCAGACGTCCCTGGCGTTCACCTCCCGGAAGCCGGCGCGGCGGAACTCCGCGGCCGCGGCCGAGGCGGAGGTATACGGGTGGACATCGCGATCGTCCGGCGGCGGGACGATCTGCAGCTCGTCGAGCGCATCGGAGAAGGCCTCGTCTGGGGCGAACCGCAGGTCGTCCTCCTGCCAGGTCAGGCAGGCAAAGCGGCCACCTGGGCGCAGGACGCGGAGCACCTCGCGCAGCGCTCGCGCCCGACTCGGGACGAGCTGGATCACGAAGGACGAGGTCGCCACGTCGACGCTGCGGTCGGCAAGCGGCATCCGGTCGGCGCTGGCGACGACCGTTCGAAAGCGGGGCGCGTGCGCGGGCGAGCGCCGCCGAGCCGCCTCAGCGGCCAGCTCGAGCATGTGACTCGAAGGGTCGATGCCGACCACGCGAACGCCCGGCCAGCGATCGAGGGCGGCCACCGCCAGGACGCCGGTCCCGGTCCCGAGGTCCAGCAGATCGAAGGGTGATGGGTCGTCGCTCTGCACCTCGACGTCGTCGAGAACCTGGAGCGCCGCCGGGGCGATGATCGGGCCCCACCAATCGCGGTATGCCTCGGCGAACTCGTCGAAGATGCGCTCCGCCTCGTCAGCTTCCATGACTACGAGGAGCCGGCTCTGCGCCGGCGGGGAAACAGCTCCTCAATCGGGAAGGACTTCGCGAGCTTGTCCGCGATCGAGTGCAGATGGGCCACCTCGCCGCCCACTTCGAGGCCGGCGGGAGCGGCACGCCTGATCAGCTCGTGCAGATCGACCGGGTGATGCGACCCGGACGCTTGCTGGGCATCGAGCTCACGCGCCAGCGAGGAGAGGACGGCCCTCGCTTGCACGAACGTCTCGTCCTCGACCGTGTACATGGGGTGGCTCCTGCGTGGCGATCCTGGGGAATCGGCCTGATCCTACCGCCTGGATCGCGCGGTTCGGCATTAACATCGCGGCCATGGACACCGGGCAGCCTTCCGTTCACATCGGGCGCGACCAGTTCCACCTGGCCTGGGACCGCTCCATCGAGCCGATCGCGACCGTCGGCAGCGGCGATGTCGTCGAGATCGATGCGCTGGATGCGTCAGGCGGCCAGATCACCAGGGAGTCGACGGTGGCCGACCTGGCCAACCTCGACTTCTCCCGTGTCGACCAGGTGAATGGACCGATCGCGGTCGAGGGTGCCGAGCCGGGCGACACGCTGGAGATCGAGCTGCTGGAGTTCGCGCCAGAGGACTGGGGCTGGACGGCGAATATCCCCGGCTTCGGGCTGCTGGCGGACGATTTCACCGACCCCGCCCTGCGCATCACTCGCCTGGCCGGGGGGATGGCGGAGTTCCTGCCCGGCGTCCACATCCCGCTCGCACCGTTCTGCGGCGAACTGGGAGTCGCCCCGCCCACCGAGGGCGCCCACTCGACGATCCCGCCCGACGTGTTCGGCGGCAACATGGACACCCGCCACCTGACTGCCGGGACGAAGCTCTACCTCCCCGTCTTCGCCCCCGGCGGGCGCTTCTCGCTGGGCGACGGGCACGCGGCGCAGGGTGATGGCGAGGTGTGCGGCACGGCGATCGAGACCCCCATGCGGGCGCGGGTGCGCCTGTCGGTGCGCAAGGACCTGCACGTCACCGCGCCGGAGTTCCTGACCCCGGGTCCGCTGGCGCGTGGGACCAACATCGGTCCGTACTACGCCACCGACGGCGTCGGCCCCGACCTGATGACCGCGGCCCGCGAGGCGGTGCGACGCATGATCGACTACCTCGGCCGCGAGCACGGCGTCGATCCTGTCGACGCCTATCTGCTGTGCAGCGTGGCCTGCGACCTCAAGATCAGCGAGATCGTCGACGCGCCGAACTGGATCGTGACCGCCTACTGCCCCCTCTCCATCTTCGGATAGCTGCCCGCTTCGCCCAAGCGACTCCCCCAGTCACAGGTATTCGCTCCGTGCATGGAATCGTGCCGGAAGCTTCCTTCCCGTGCCGCCTCATTCCCCTGGCGAATGACACGTCACCGGAAGCCCCGCATCGGTGCGTTCCTATTCTCCTGGCGAATCGCGCGTACGCTGAACGAAAATCCCAGTGCGACTAGCCCTCCGCGGAGCCCTCGCCGCCGTAGACCTCGCTCATCCGGTCCAGCGCCGCGCGGTTCACGAACCACAGCACCACGAAGATGACGATGCCGATCAGCATCCAGGCTCCGACGATCGGCGCCGTGAAGCGCAGTGAGGTGGTGTAGGCCGGCAGCTCGACGTCAAAGAGCGGGATCGTCAGCCCACCGATGACCGAGAGCAGGGCGGGGACCATGGCCAGCACGCCCAGGATCGGGATCAGCAGGTGCTTGATCACGTTGAACTCGTCGCGCCGCTCGCGCCAGTAGAAGCCGATCACGGCCACGTTCACGGCCATGTACATGCCGGCAAAGAGCAGGCCAAGCATGGTGCCGACGAAGACGTAGATGTTGATCGGGCCCAGGCCCTCGTACGGGTCGTCGGCGAGGACCAGTCCCCCGACCACGGCAACGACGATCGCCACCAGCACCTGGGCGTGGACCGCGTTCACCGGCGTCCTATGCGTTGGATGCACCGCCGCGAAGAACTTCGGCAGGAGGCCGCCACGGGCCATCGAGAAGATGGATCGGGTCGCCGCCGTGGCGCCCGAGTTGGCATTGGCCAGCGAGCTGTTGATGATCGCGAACACGACCAGGATGCCGCCGAGCGTGCCAAGCACCTCGGTGGCCATGAAGCCCCACGGGTCGCCGCCATTGAAGGCGTAGAACTCGCCCATGCGGTCCTGCCCGAAGTAGACGGTGGCGGCGTAGTAGCACAGGACATAGAAGGCGCCCACGCCGATGGTCGACCAGATCACCGCCTTCGGGATCGTGCGACGAGGCTCACGGGCCTCCTCCCCAAGCGGTGCGGCAGCCTCGAAGCCGATGAAGGCCAGCAAGCAGAAGATCATCCCCTGGAATGCCGGCTGGATCCCCTCGTCGCCCGGGATGAAGACGCTCAGCGTGTTCTTCGAGCCGGCGCTGGCGATCAGGACGATCGAGACAAAGACGAAGATCGAAATCTCGATCAGGCCGAGCACGACGCCCGTCCGGGTGGAGAGCTGCACGCCGCTGTAGATCAGCCACCACAGCAGCAGGCCACACAGCACGGCGAGGTACACCCACAGGTAGGCGACCCCCTCGCCGATGTGCAGGTAGGCCGTCAGGAAGGTCGCGCCAAAGAAGCCGAAGGCCGCCAACAGGATTGGTGCGATGAGTGGCTCGGCGAGGGCGAAGGCCCAGGCCATCAGCCAGCCGAAGAAGGGCCCCAGCCCACGCGCGACGTAGGTGTACATGCCACCTGCGGATGGCAGGTGCTTTGCGAGCTGGCCGATCGAATACGCCGTGAACAGGCAGGCCACCATCGCCAGCACCACGGCCAGCGGGGTCAGGCGCCCGGCGAAGCCGGTCGCCGCGCCGATCGACAGGGCGACGGCCACCGCCGGCGCCATGTGCGTGATCGACTGAAAGAGGACCTCCGTGAGGCCGATGGCGTTGCGCTGGAGGCCTTCTCCAGCCGTGCCGGGGACGCTCGTAGCTGTCATGCCGCCTCTCCTCCTCGTGCGCCGCTCCGTGCGGCCCCCACATGGTATGGACCTGTCAAGGGATCGCGGTGAGGTGCCTCCCCATCAGGAATGCCCAGACCGGAAAGACGATCGAGTAGCCGACCCCTCCAGCGTAGGTGAGCGGGTGGCTGACGCCGCCCAGGATCAGGCCCATCGGCAGCAGGACGAAGCCGAGCCCCGCAGCCGCGCCGAACCAGCGGATCGAGTTGAGCCAGCTGCCGGCCAGCAGGTTCGCGCCCGCGATCCAGAGGCCGATGACGATGAGAGCCACCGCCTCGACGGCGAGGCCGCCGGTCGCTGCATGGTCGTAGTCAAAGTCGACGACGCCCACGATGAAGAGTGCCTGGACCACGCACCACACGATCACCGCGATCCAGCCGGAAACCTGAGCCACCAGGGCGAGCGGCGTCGGCGTCAGGCCGCCGAGCTCCCAGAAGGCCAGCATCAGGACCGGGATGGCCGCGGTCGACATCAGCAGGGCGATGTCGTTCAAGGTTCCCCACGGCTGGCCAATAGCGAAGAAGAGAATGATGGTCACCGTCGCCAGCAGTCCAGCGGCGGCAACGACATGGGCGGCCACGGCCGCTCGCTGCACGATCCCGCGGGTGCTCTCCGACATGCGGCGCGACAGTAGCATCCGGACCATGCGCCGATCCCGACTGCGGGCGCGGGCGCTAGGGTCCGGGCAGGACCTTCACATCGGTCACCACGAAGGTCGAGCGACACTGGTCGATCAGTGCCTGCGGGCCTGCCGAGTACTGGACTGTGTCGGCGGTCAGATCGATGTGACAGGTTGGCGAGGCCGGATCGTCGAAGTGGCCGGTCAGCTGGAGAGTGATGCCATTCCACGCCGGCTCGCGCTCGAGGTCCGGACCGAGGATCACGTTCGACTGCCAGCCCGTGTTGTTTTCGTTCGGCGCCAGGTACAGCTGGTTGGTGTTCGGGTTCAGCAGCCAGGCCGGCTGAGGGTTGCCTTCCATCGTCCCGCTACATCCCTCGCACCCCACCGAGAACGCCTGGAAGGTGATCGGCGCATCGCCGTAGCACGAGATGAACGCCGCTGAATCGATGACCGAGAACTCAAGGAAGTCGGCCGGCGGCGGCGGGCACTCGTTGGTCGAGGGATCGGGGACTGCGGCCAGCATCGGCTCCGGCTCAGCAAGCCAGCCGCCGACTGCGGTCCGATGCCAGGCGATCGGGTTGTCGCCGCGCAGGCTGTGCCGATACCCGAGGACCACCACTCCGCTTGGTCCTGCGGCCGCGGTGAGCGGATGGCCGCCGAACGACTCGGGCAGGGGCGCTCGAAGCCATTGCACGCCGTTGCCGGTCCAGACCAGGGGCTGCTCCGTCGACCGATCCCATCCGAACGCGAAGACGCGCCTCCCGTCGGATACGACCTGCGTCACCACCCCGCCGGCGAAGAAGTCATCGCTCGTCGCCAGGCGATGCCACTCCAGCCGGCCCCTGACCACCGATCCACTCCAGACGCGCGGCACGAGGGTTGCGGGATCGAGGTCGATCGCGACGACCCGCTCACCGAAGTCGGCGAGCCGCAGGTTGACACTGCCTGGGACCTCGTCCACGACGGACCATGTGAGGCCGTCGACCGAGAATGCCCCGTGCGAGCTGTTGCCCCACACGTAAAACCCGCCCGCCACGGCCATGATGTGACGGTCGCCGTAACCCTCCTGCCTCGAGATCGTGGCCGTGGACTCGTTCCAGGTCAGGCCGTCTGCGGATGCCCAGAGCGTTGTCCCGCTCAAAGAGCCCCGATTCTGTGATTCAGTCTCCATCAGGTAGCCACTCTCCGAGCCGAGGAGCCGGACGACATATTCCTGGTCCATCCCGCCCAGCATGCCGAGGCGGCTCCACCGCAGGCCGTCCGGTGAGCCCCACACCAGAATCCGCTCCGCGCTCCCGTCTGAGACCGCGGCCGCGGCGAGCCACCCGGATGGTCCGTGTGCGACCGAGCCGACCCACCATCCGTCAAACGCGGGCGGGTCGGCGGAACGCCAGGTCGCGCCATCGGTGGAGATGGCCGGTCGTGGGACCCCATAGGTGTACGGACCGCCTGGCGACGTGATCATCGCCAAGAAGCCATCGGGTCCGGCCGTGAGACTCTCGATCCAGCCGCTGCCTCTGTACCGCGGGTACTCGTAGCGACGGGCAAGCTGCTCTCCGCCCTGGCGTGTCGCGACCCAGCCCTGGGAGTCCTGGAGCAAGAGCCAGCCCGGCTCTTCGGCCGGCTGGTCCTGCTGCGAGGCGTAGGCAACGTCACCTGCCTCCAGGACGCCGATCTCCGTGCTTTCGGCGTCGGGGCTGGACCGGATCACCAGGTCCACCAAGGCGCGAATCCACCCATCGAAGCCGTATGGCTGCTCCGGTGGCGCCAGTCCGATGTCGGGGTCCAGCAGGGTCGCCACCCGCGGAGGGGAGGGGGTCGGCGAGGGCCGCGGGGTTCGCACAGGCTTTTCCGACGGGGCGATGGAAGCTTGGGCAACCTCATCGGGGTCCGGCACCAGATTGGTGACAGCGATCAGGGCGCCACCCACCAGAGCGACCAGCGCCAGGCCCACCAGGATTCGGTCGCCGAAGCCGCTCGGCGGCTGCGCGCCCGGCGACATCTCGACCAGCTCGAAGGGATCTCGGTCGACCATCACGCTGAAGAGTACGTGACGCCTGAGCTGTCCGAGCCCGATGCTAGAGTCTCGGGACCGATGACCGCCGACCTCGTGTTCCTGGGTGCCACCATCGAGCCGATCGCGCCCGTGACGGGTCCTGCGCCGGAGGCCATCGCCGTCACGGACGGGCGCATCAGCGCCATCGGCCGCAGAGCCGATGTCGAACAGCTGATCGGCCCCGCCACCCGGGTCATTCGCCTCGACGGCGAGACTCTGCTCCCCGGCTTCCAGGATGCGCACATCCACCCGGTGCAGGGCGAGCTGACGGTCATGCAATGCGATCTCAGCGAGCTGAGCGCGGACCGCTTTGACGCAGCCATCCGCGCGTACGCCGCGGAGCACCCGGAACGCGAATGGATCGTTGGGGCGGGCTGGTCCGTCACCGACTTCCCCGACGCCGCGCCTCGGCGAGCCGATCTCGATGCCCTCGTCCCCGACCGTCCGGCATTCCTGTGGAGTCGCGACGGTCACTCTGCCTGGTTCAACTCGCGGGCGCTGGAGCTGGCCGGGATCTCGGCCGCCACTCAGGACCCCGAGGGCGGGTTGATCGTTCGCGATCCCGACGGCTCGCCGAGTGGCACGCTGCGGGAGGGAGCGATCTCGCTCGTGGAGGAGTTCGTGCCGCCACCGAGCGCCGAGCAGCACGCGACCGCGCTGGCGTCGGTCCAGCGACGCCTCCACGCCCTGGGCATCACCGGCTGGCAGGACGCATCGGTCTATGACTCCGGCGCCTGTGCACGACAGCTCGAGGCCTATCGTGCGGCGGCGGAGGCCCGCAGCCTCCAGGCGCGCGTGGTGGCGGCCCTCTTCTGGGATCCTCGTCGCGGCCTGGAGCAGGTCGAGGGGTTCGTGGAGCAGGCCGCGTCGGCCGACGTCGGCCGACTTCGCGCAACAACCGTGAAGATCTGGGTCGACGGGGTGATCGAGGGGCTCACTGGCGCCATGATCGACCCCTACCTGGACGAGAAGGGCCAGGTGACCGACAACCGGGGCATGGCACTCGTTCCGCCGGAGGGCCTGCGCGAGGCGGTCATTGCCCTTGACCGGGCAGGACTGCAGGTGCACATGCACGCCATCGGCGATGCGGCGGTGCGCAGCGCCCTTGACGCCATCGAGGCTGCACGCGAGGCCAACGGGCAGTCGGACCGGCGGCATCACATCGCCCACATCCAGGTCATCCACCCGGCCGACCTGCCGCGTTTCGCGGCCCTGGGTGCGACCGCCAATATGCAGCCCATCTGGGCCTGCCACGAGCCGACCATGGACCAGCGCACGATCCCGTTCCTGGGGCCGGAGCGCACGGCCTGGCAGTACCCGTTTGCCAGTCTCCTGCAGCACGGCGCGCGCCTGGCGGCAGGCAGCGACTGGCCGGTGTCGAGCGCGAACCCGTTGCTCGAGATCGAGGTCGCCATGACCCGTGTCAGCGAGCTTGCCCGCTCGGGCGACCCGTTCCTGCCCGACGAGCGCATCAGCCTGGACCAGGCGCTGGCCGCCTTCACCATCGGCTCGGCCTTCGTGAGCCACCTGGATGCAGAGACCGGCTCGATCGATGTCGGCAAGTTCGCGGACCTCGCGCTCCTGGACCGCAACCTGCGCGACCCTGAGGCGGGTCCTGTTGGCGAGGCGAGCGTGCAGGCGACCTGGGTCGAAGGGCTGGAGGTCTATTCGAAGCCGATGCGGGTGCCCGGCTAGGCCGGGCTCGACAGCTCCCCGCCAAGGGCGACCAGGTCCGGATCATCCTTCGCCAGGTCAGCCAGGTCGTGACGGCGGGCGAAGGCCGCGCCGAGAAGACGGCGCGCGTCGTCCAGCTCGCCGGAGAGTGCCTGGGCGCAGGCGATGTTGTATAGGAGCGTGCCGGAGTCGCGCGGCGGCACGTGGCCTCCGCGCAGGACCGTCTCGATCTCTCGCGCGAATGCGTCGAAGCGCGCGCCGCCGCCAACCAGGTCCGCGATCTCGGGCAGGTGGCCGACAGCATGGTTCACGCCGTTCACCCCGATCCCGGCGACCGAGCCGTCGTCGCACTCGCACAGCACATCGTTTGTGCTGCGCTCGACGGCTGCGATGAGCGCGTCGACACTCGCATCCGCCGCGGCGGCGACCGTCTCCCAGGTGAGGTCTCGATAGCGCGCCTGAAGGTTGGCGTTCGATGCGTCGATCGGCTCATCCAGGGCCGGGTCGTCGGGGCTGGCCCCACCCCCCGACGCGCGGGCCTCGAGCCTTCGCGCCTCGATCGCTCGCCAGGCACCAAGGTGAGCAAGGACATCCTTTGGCGACCATTCGCCGATCGTGCCCGCGGCCTCCCGTCCCTCGGGCGGGACCATGGCGAACAGATCGTGCTCCGCGTGGCGCATGGCATCGAGCATGCCGACAAGGTCAGCCTGGAGGGGAGTGTGAGTCGTATCCACGTCGGCGGGGATGGTACTCGCCCCGGTTGACCGGGTCGTCGCCGATCGTCAATCTTGCCGGGCAATGAGTGCGAGCCTGCCACCCGATAACGAGAACAGCGAGTTCTGGCACGACTACCTGACCAGCGGGCGACACGCCGCGCAGGAGACCACCGAGGTGGTCAGCCTGCACGTCGGACCCGCGCCGAGGTGACGGCACGCGGCCAAACATCCAGCCTGACCCAGTACGCGGCCACGCCGGGCGTCATCGACCTCGCCTGGGGACACCCTGACCCGAATCTGCTGCCGGTCGACGAGCTGCGGGAAGCGACGCGACGGGCCATGGACCGCCACGGCTCGGACATCCTCGAGTACGGCAGCACGGCGGGATCTCCGCCGCTCATCGACTTCATCTGCCAGCGCCTGGCCGAGACCGATGCGCGATCGCCCAGCCCGGGCGAAGTGGTGATCACCAGCGGGGCCTCCCAGGGGCTCGACCTGGCCGCCACGCTCCTCCTCTCGGCAGGCGACACGGTGCTGCTCGACGTCCCGACATATCACCTGGCGATCAGCATCCTCTCGGATCACCCGGTCCGGCTGGAGGCCGTGGCCTCCGATTCGGACGGGATCGTGCTCGGCGACCTGGCCGAGACAGTTGCGCGCCTCCGAGCCGCCGGGGAGCGCCCGCGCATGCTCTACACCATCCCGACCTTCCACAACCCCACCGGGCGCAAGGTCTCGCTCGAGCGAAGGAATGAGCTCGTGGCCTTCGTGGCGCAGGAGGGCCTGCTCATCGCCGAGGACGACACCTATCGCGAGCTGTCCTACGACGGCCCCCCACCCCCGTCGCTTTGGGCACTCGACGGCGCCGGTTCGGTGGTCCGCATCGGCTCCTTTGCGAAGTCGGTGGCGCCCGGGCTGCGCCTGGGCTATGTGACCGCCTCAGCGGAGATCGCGACCCGCATGGCGACCGGCGGCCTGCTCGATTCGGGGGGCGGAATGAACCATTTCGCGGCGACCGTGCTCGCCGAATACGCCGCCAACGGCGACTATGCGCGGCAGGTCGAGCGCTTCCGCAGCGCGTACCGGGCCCAGCGGGATCGGCTCCTCGCGGGCCTCAGCGCCCACCTTCCCGATACTGCCTCGTGGTCTCGCCCGGAGGGCGGCTACTTCGTCTGGGTTGAACTCCCGGCGGGAATCACGGCCGACGAGCTGCTGCCGGTGGCGGCGGCCCGCGGCATGGCATTCCTGCCCGGCCATCGCTTCTTCCTCGACGATCACGCTGCGCCCGGTGCGCTGCGGCTGGCCTTCAGCATGCATCCGCCCGAGGCGCTGGAGGAGGCCACCGAGCATCTGGGAGCGGCGGTCGGTCAGCTCCGAGAGGACGCCGGCTGAATGGCCCACTCGTTGGCCCGGAACGGATTGCCGGGAGGGAATTCGACCACCGCTTCACCGATGAGCGTCATGCCGGCCTTGCGGCAGACGGCGTTGGACGCCTCGTTCTCGACCGCCGGGTAGGCCAGGATCGCCCGGTCCGGCTCGTCGTCGACCATTTTCTCCAGCAGCAGGCTCACGGCGCGTGACGCGATGCCGCGGCGCTGGAATTCGGGGACCACGCTCCAGCCGATCTCCCACACCGTCTGGCCGCGCCAGGTGTGCTCCCAGTAGCCGACCGAGCCCACACCCTCGGCCTCGGGACCGGCGCAGATCGCGAACATCGCCCCCGGGCCGCTTCTGCCAATTCGCTCGTAGCGTGCCTGGCGCTCCGCGAGCTTCTCCGGTGACTCGGGGCCGCCGAGGTGCTCGGTCATGCGCGGATCGCCCATCACGCGGTCAACGAGCGCGCGGTCGCCGGCTCCCCAGGGACGAAGGGTGACTGCCAGCTCGTCTACGGGACGATCCCCAGCTCGTCGAGCGAGGCGTTCAGCTCCGCCGGATCGCGGTACACGCGGAATGCGCCCGCGCGGCCCAGCTCATCCTCGCCGTAGCCGCCGGTCAATAAGCCCACCGACAGCATCCCCGCGCGGCGGGCGGCAAGCAGGTCCCAGACCGCGTCGCCCACGACCGTGACGTCACGGATGTGCACGCCCATCCGCTCCTGGCAGGCCAGGAACAGGTCCGGCTCCGGCTTGGCGCGCAGGACGTCGCCGCGCTCGACCACAACCACATCGGCTCCCACGCCCAGCACCTCCAGGGACGCGTCGATCTCCGGGCGGCGGCCGGAGGTCGCGATTCCGAACGGCACGCTGGCCTCGCGCAGGTGCGCCAGCAGATCCACCGCGCCGGGGAGCGGACGGCGCTCCGGGACGAGCTCGCGAAAGAGCTCGCCGTGCCGTCGCTGGATCTCCTCGACCTCCGTATCACTGAGGGGACGGCCAAGCTCGCGCGCCACCGCGCGCGTGAACAGGCCGCCGCTCATCCCGATGCGCCGATGGATTCTCCAGCCCTCGATCGGCAGCCCCGCCTCAGCCAGCGCCCGCTGCCACGCGAACACGTGGGCGTAGACCGTGTCGATCAGGGTGCCGTCGAGGTCGAAGATCAGCGCGCGAGCCATCGTGGGTCACGATACCCCGGTCCGACAGTTACGGTTTAGTCGGCCCGCTGGTGCGGTCCAGCAGCTGCAGCAGACGGTGGGCCGCCAGCTCAACGTCCTTGTGGCGCCACTCAGCAGCGCGGTACTGGCAGGCGATCAAGCCGGTCCGGTGTACGCGTCGAAAATCACCCACCACGAAGCCATAGCGTGCCTTCGTGCCATCGGTGGCATCGTCAGTCAGACCGAGGTGCCACGCCCCGTACTCGCTCCAGGAATGATTCTTCAGGAAGCGATTCTCGTCGTCGGCTCCGGGCTGCGCCTCGCCCCAGTCCGAATTGAGGACGTAGTGCTTCGCCTGGATCAGCTTCCGGACGTGCGCCACTGCACGCTTATTTACCGAATATGATGGCATTGGTCAGGCCTGGACCGGAACGCCCTCGTACGCCTCGCGCAGCTTGGCGACGTCGATCTTGCTCATCTCCATCATCGCCTTCATGGCGCGCGCGGCACCCTCGCGATCGGGCCCGGCGAGCAGCTCCGGAAGCTGGCGCGGGATGACCTGCCATGACACGCCGTAGCGGTCCTTCAGCCAGCCGCAGACGCTGTGCTCGCCGCCTCCCTCTACCAGCGCCTCCCACAGATGGTCGACCTCGGCCTGGTCGGCGCAATCAATGCTGAACGAGATGGCCTCGCTGAACGAAAAATCAGGCCCACCGTTGAGGCCGATGAACTGCTGTCCGGCGAGCGTGAAGTGGACAGTCAGGACCGCACCCTCGGGAGTGCTCGGGTTGTCGGCGGGCGCCCGTTGAACCTTGTCGATGCTGCTGTCGGGGAGGATCGACGTGTAGAACGTGGCAGCTTCCTCGGCCTGCCCGTTGAACCACAGGCATGGGGCGATCTTGGACATGGTGGACCTCACTATTGGTGTGCGTAAAGCCTATCGGAGAGGCGTGTTCGGCGCCTCGTCCGAAGGTTATCCTCCTGCCAGGAGCGGTCCATGACAGCCAAGGAGGGTCTTTAGATGGTCCGAGCTGCGCGGTTCGTTTACGCCGCCCTGGCATGGGCATTCGTGGCGGGAATCCTGCTCCAGGTCTACTTCATCGGCCTTGGGCTGTTCTCTTCCGCCGATTACAAGGAGATTCACGCAAGCTTCGGCTGGATCCTGCACCTGGTGCCGCCGTTCATCCTGCTGGCCGCCGCCCTCGCCCGAGCCGGCCGCATCCAGGTCATCCGGGGCGTGATCCTCGCCGTCCTGATCTTCTTCGTCCCGATCCTCGCTGCCATACGGGCCGATGCGCCTTTGGCTGCGGCCTTTCACCCGGTCGGCGCAGTCCTGGCCTTTGTGTTGGCCCTCCTGGTAGCGCGCCGCGCGGCGAGCCTGCTGCGCTCGACCGATGCCGACGCTCCTACGCCACTGCTCGAGTGGATCCTCGTCGCGACCGTCGTCGTGATCTACCTGGCGCTCTCCCTCTCGGGGAGTCCCGAGGCATAGGGCTCACACCGTCCACGACCGCCTGAATTTGGCCCTTGCCTCTCATCGGCTCCCGTGCAATACTGAACTGTATGGTTCAGTATCCGCATCTCGACCAGACCATCGGCGCGCTCGCCGACCCCACCCGCCGCGCGGTCCTGGAGCGCCTCGGCCGCGGCAGCGCAACGATCAGTGGCCTGGCTAAGCCGTTCGGCATCTCGCTGACCGGGATGAAGAAGCACGTGGGGATCCTGGAGGGCGCAGGGCTGGTGACGACCGAGAAGGTGGGGCGCACGCGGTGCTGCACCATCGGTCCACGCCGGCTGGACGACCTGCAGGCCTGGATCGAGACCTATCGGCGCATGGTGGGCGAGCGCCTCGACCGATTCGGTGAACTCGTCGAACGCAAGAAAGGAACGACCTCATGACCAGCGCACAGCCGCAGGCGCAGCCCGTCGCCCTCACCCTGCCAACCGATCGCGAGCTCCGCATCGAGCGCGTCTTCGACGCCCCGCGGGACCGGGTCTTCGCCGCCTACACCGATCCGGCCCTCATCCCCCAGTGGTGGGGCGCTGAGACAGTGGTCGAGGAGATGGACGTGCGGACGGGCGGCACCTGGCGATTCGTGGCCCACTACCCGAACGGCTATGACGCAGCCTTCAGCGGCACCTACCGCGAGGTCACCCCGCCGGAGAAGATCGTGCAGACCTTCGCGATCGAGGGGATGGGCACCACCCACCTCGAGACGATCACGTTCGAGGATCTCGGTGAGCGGACGCGGCTGACCGTCACCTCGCTCTTCGACACCACCGAGCAGCGTGACAACATCGTCGCCTCCGGCGCGGAGCGCGGCGCAACGGAAACGTACGCACGGCTCGAGGCCCTCCTGGCCGGCCTGGCGGCGTAGACTCCGCATCCTCGAAATGCGGAGCTAGCTGGAGGCCAGAATGCGGGCAGTCGTCGGGCGGCATCGGGGCGCCGCAGCCATCGTCGTTGCGGGCCTGCTGCTGACCGCCTGTAGCCAGGCGACCCCTCTGAAGCAGCAGTCGTGGCCGGCGCCCTCCGACCCCATGGCGCTCACCACGCAGGCCGGACTGGAGGCGACCCAGTCGGAGCACCTCAACACGCACACCCACGCCCATCTCGACGTCGTCGTGGATGGCAAGGACGTGGTCGTCCCGGCAGGCATCGGCGTCGACATCGAGGCGCCCACCGGCATCGACAAGGAGAAGACCGCCGACGGGACCGCCACCGAGTACTACGTGACGCTGTGCTTCGCTCCCTGCCTGTCTCCGCTGCACACGCACGATCCCAGCGGCATCATTCACACCGAGTCGAAGGCTGACAACCAGGAGCCGTACACGCTCGGACAGTTCTTTACCGAGTGGGGCGTCCCGCTTGACGATCAGTGCGTCGGCGAGTTCTGCAAGTCGGACACCAGCATCGCCGTCTATCTCGATGGCAAGAAGTACGACGGCAACCCGGCCGAGATCGAGCTGAAGAGCCACCTCGAGATCGCGATCGTCATCGGCGAGCCACCCACCCTCATCCCCGACAGCTGGGAATTCGGGCCCGAACCCTGAGCCCTAGCCGGCTGAGGCTTCGAAGAGTCCCGATGGAAACGCTCGCGTCGAAGGACGGCACGCGGATCGCGTATGAGCGAGCTGGTCACGGACCACCGCTGATCCTGGTGGATGGGGCACTCTCGAGCCGATCCGGCAGCCTCAACACGCCGTTGGCGGCGCTCCTCGCCCCGCCGTTCACGGTCTACACCTATGACCGTCGCGGCCGCGGCGACAGCGGCGACAATCCGCCTTACGCGGTCGAGCGCGAGATCGAGGATATCGACGCGCTCATTGGCGCGGCTGGCGGCTCTGCCTCGCTCTTCGGCATCTCCTCGGGCGCCGTCCTCGCCCTGGACGCAGCCGTCCGTTACCCAGCCAAGGTCACGAAGGTCGCCGTCTACGAGCCGCCGTTCATCGTCGACAGCAGCCGCGCTCCCATCACGCCCGACTACCTCAGCAGGCTGGCGGGCCACGTTACGGCTGGTCGCCGCGGGGACGCCGTCAAGCTGTTCCTGACCGAAGGGATCGAGATGCCCGGCTTCATGGTGACTGTCATGAGCTTCTTCCCGATGTGGAAGCGCATGAAGGCCCTGGCCCACACCCTCCCCTACGACGCGATCTGCATGGCAGGGACCCAGTCGGGAAATCCGCTGCCGGCGGATCGCTGGGCGTCCCTTACGGCACCCGCGCTCGTGGCCGACGGCGGCAAGAGCCCCGCCTCGATGCGGAACGGCGTGAAGGCGCTCGCCGATCTGCTACCGAGCGCCCGCTACGTCACCCTCCCGGGACAGACGCACATCGTGAAGCCGGCGGTCCTGGCCCCCGTCCTCGGCGACTTCTTCGCGGCCCAGTAGGGCTCAGGACTTCGGAATCTCCTTCATCGGATCGAGAAACGGCATCGGCACAACCGTGGCCGGACGGGCGCCATCCGGCGTGGTGACCGTGACCGAGGTGCCGTCCCCCGCCAGCTCGACCGGCAGCCAGGCGTACCCAATGTTCTTCTCCAGCCGCGGCGACCAGAGGGCCGTCGTGACCGCGCCGACCTGCCCATCGTCGCCGTGGACCGGCCACTTCGTGAAGTTCATGTCGAGCTTCTCGCCACCGATCTCGACGCCCACGAGGCGGCGGCTGACGCCCTCGTCACGGATCCGGCGCAGGGCCGCCTTGCCCTGGAACTCAAATGCGCCGTCCAGGTTGCAGAGCCGCGCGAGCCCCACCTCGAAGGCGTTGTTCTCGATCGTCATGTCCGCGCCCCAGTTGAGGATGCCGCCCTCCACCCGCCGGATGTCGACCGGTCCGGTGGGCCGAATCTGGAACGGGCGGCCCGCCTCCATGATCCGTTCCCACAGCGCGGTCCCGTGCTGGCCATCGCGCAGGTAGATCTCGTATCCCACCTCTGCGGTCCACCCGGTGCGGGTCACGATCAGCGGGATCCCATCGAGCTCCAGCTCGCGGAACCAGTAGTACTTCAGCGACCGGATCTCGTCGCCGAAGAGTGCCTGGACCACCTCTCGGGAGCGGGGCCCCTGGATCTGGAGCGGGGAGACATCGGGCTCAGAAAGCAGGACGTCCCAGCCAAGTTCGGCGGCAAGTCCGATGGCGTACAGCAGCGCGTCCGAGCTGGCGAGCGCGAACCAGAAGTGGTTCTCCCCCAGCCGCAGCATGACCGGGTCGTTGACGATCCCGCCGTCGGGCGCCGTGATCAGGACGTACTTGCCCTGGGCCACCGCGCACTTCGACAGGTCGCGCGGGGTGAGCAGCTGCGCGAAGCGGAAGCCATCGCGACCCTGCACCTCGAGCTGGCGCTCGACGGCCACGTCCCAGAGCGTGACGTGGCGCAGCAGGTGCCAGTACTCCGCCTCGAAGTCATCGAAGCTGATCGGGAAGAGCATGTGGTTGTAGACGGTGTAGCCGCGCGGGCCGTAAGCCTGCTCCGCCTCGTAGAACGGCGTCTGGCGCAGGCGTGCCCCGCGCTGGACCAGGCTCATGTCAAAGGGCATCTGCTCACTCCAGGCGATTCACCGGGGGCCGATCGTACTCCGGCTTACAGGTCTCTCGCTGATCGCGCGCGCCACGATCGCGGCATCCTCGCCGACGCCAAGCAGGAGCGCCGACTTGCGCTGGCGCATCCAGTGGACGCCAACGAAGTACAGACCGTCGACGACCGTACTCGCACCCTCCGTCTGGATCGGGAATCCCATGTCGTCGAAGGCCTCCGGCCAGGGCAGCCACGACTGGTAGGAGGGGCGGAATCCCCCCGCGAAGACGACCGCGCCGAAGCCCTCCAGGGACACGCGATCGGGTGAAGCGGGATCGAACGGCTTTGGCTCCCGTATCTCCGGATCCGGATAGCCGAGTTCGACCGCCGTCTGCCGGATGCCGTCCATCATCTGTCCGTAGCGCTCGTCTCCCCAGGCGACGCTGTCGGCAAGGTCGGCGGCGAACTGTGCTTCGTGATTCGACGCGCCCAGGAAGTGGCCGACAAGGGGAACGCCCATCGCTCGGAGAACGCGGAGATCGAGGTCGTGGCCGCCGCCGTGGCCCGTGGCGGTGGGGTTCGCCGCGAGTCGTGCCGCGGGAGTCGGCAGAGAATCAATCGTGTGCGCCATGAAGCCCGTGTCGACGAACCACTGGAAGATGTCCCGGCCACCCACCCGTCGCGGGACCCAGGCCGCCTTGCCGCAGGAGAGGACGACCTCCCGGCCGGCTTCGTTCAGCTCCTCGGCAATCTGGCAGCCCGACTGGCCGCTGCCGATGACCAGGATCCGCCCAGGCGGGAGCGAGGCCTCGTTGCGATAGTCGTCCACGTCGATCTGGAGCAGGTCCGCCGGCAGTGTCTCGGACGCGGGAGGCCGGTACGGACGCTGATAGGCACCCGTGGCAAGCACCAGCGATCGAGCCTTGAGATCACCCGATGTCGTTCGGACGCGAAATCCACCGGCGTCCGCCTCGATCGACAGGGCGGCAACGCCCTCTCGGACGGGAAGGCCGAACGCCAACTGGTATCCCTCCAGGTGGGCGACGATCTCGTCGCGCGGCAGGAACCCGTCGGGATCGTCGCCGGCATAGGGTCGACCCGGGAGCTGGATGCACCAGTTCGGCGAGACGAGGCAGAAGCTATCCCAGCGATCGCGCCAGGTCTGCCCGCTGCGCCCCCGCTCCAGCACGACGTGCTCGACGCCGAGTTCCGTGAGCTGGTGACTGGCGGCGAGCCCCGCCTGCCGCCGACGATCACCGCCTCGAACTGCTCCATCGGTCGTGCAGTCTAGGCGTGAACCTCTGCGGGGCGAATATTCTGGTTCTGGTGGAAGACGTTGTCGGGGTCGTAGCGGGCCTTGATCTCGGCCAGCCGCTCGTACTTCGCCGCCCCGTACGCTGCGCGGATCCGATCCTCGCCCTCCGAGCCCAGGTTGTTGATGTACACGCCGCTCGAGCCGTGCGCGGACACGGCCTGCCAGACCTCGCGAGCGGCGGACATGTGCTGCTCGTCTTCGGCTGCATCGGTCCAGGTGGCTCCGGTGATGAAGTCGACGACGGCGTGCCGGTTGCCGAACGCAGTGGCGTCCTCCCCGACGCGCGCGATGGCACCGCCCATGGAGAGCATCTCGGCGAACATGATCGGCCCCGAACGGTTCGCCTCGGCAGCGCCCTCGAGCCAGGCTGCAAGGGCTTCGTCACCGAGATCCGTCAACAGCGAGGACTTCCAGTAGTGCCGCTTGGGGGCCTGCTCCGGTGACAGGCCGATCGACTGCAGGGCGACGTAAGTGGGCCGCTCCAGCACCTCGGCGATCGGCGTGACAACGTGCAGCGGCGCGGCCAAACGCTCGCCCTCCTCGAGGTCGTCTCCCACCCAGACCCAGGAGACGCCCACCACCGGGTGGCCGCGGTGCTCGTCCGGCACGGGCATGTCGTCGCTGGCATGGGCGACAAAGGCCAGCAGGTAGAGCTCGTCGGGTGCCTCGGCCAGGAGATCGCGGAAGGCACGCAGTGCCGCCATGCCGTCTTCAACCCGGAAGTAGAGGTCGCCGTACGCGACCATCGGTCCAAACCGATGCAGCTGGAGGTCGAATCTCGTGACGATCCCAAAGTTGCCCCCGCCGCCCCGGAGTGCCCAGAACAGGTCGGGATTCTGGTCGGCACTGGCGGTCAGCAGCGAGCCATCGGCCAGTACCACCTCGGCGGCTACCAGGTTGTCACAAGAGAGTCCATACCGACGGGCGAGCCATCCATAGCCGCCGCCCAGGGTCAGGCCTCCAACACCGGTGTCGGCGACCAGTCCGGCGGGAGTGGCAAGGCCGAAGTGGGCGGCCTCGCGATCCAGATCCATGAGGAGCGCGCCGCCCTGGACCGATGCGACCATCCGCTCTGGGTCAACGTGCACCGCGCGCATCAGCGACAGGTCGATCATCAGCCCATCGTCGACGACGGCGTGGCCGCTCACGCTGTGCCCGCCACCCCGAACGCTGATCTCCAGTCCAGCCGATCGTCCGAATGCAAGGGCTGCGGCCACGTCGGCAACGCCAAGGCACCGAGCGATGAGGGCAGGTCGCCGGTCGACCATGGCGTTGTATACCTGGCGGGCCGGGTCGTACCCCTCGTCCCCCGGCAGCAGCAGCTCGCCGCGGAATGTCCCTCGAAGGCCCTCGATGCCAGCTGCTGTGATCTCGTTCGCGCCCTCTGCCGAGCGCGTGCCACTACGAGTAGCCATCGATCGGTGCCTCGTGTCTGACCGGGCTGAGACGCAGACCATCATACCGGCAGGCCGATGGTCCACTGCTACCCTAGCCACACCTGGCCAATGGAAGGCGAATGAACCGATGAGAGCGGTCGTCTACGACAAATACGGGCCTCCGGAGGTCCTCCGACTGGAGGAGGTCGAGCGGCCGGTGCCCGAGGCCGACGAGGTCCTGGTCAGGGTCCGCGCCACGACGGTCAACCGGACGGACACCGGCCTCCGCAGCGCTGAGTTCTTCCCGAGCCGCTTCTTCACCGGGCTCCTCCGGCCCAAGAACAAGACCCTCGGCATGGAGTTCGCCGGGGAGGTCGAGGCAGTCGGCGCAGCAGTCACTGAGTTCAGGGTCGGCGACCACGTGTTCGGCGGGACGGGCCACGGCGCGTGGGCGGAGTACATCTCCGTCAAGGACGGCGCCCCACTGGCGCACAAGCCGGCCGGCATGAGCTTCGAGGAGGCAGCAGCGGTGTTCGACGGGGCGAGCCTCGCTCTCGTCTGCCTCGAAAAGGGAGGACCCCTCGAAGGGAAGGCGGTCCTCGTCTATGGCGCCTCGGGATCGGTCGGCACGGCAGCGGTTCAGCTGGCCAGGCATTTCGGCGCTCGCGTCACCGCTGTGTGCAGCACCAAGAACGTCGAGCTCGTGCGCTCGCTCGGAGCCGATGAGGTGATCGACTACACCCAGGAAGACTTCACGAAGAACGGCAAGCGGTACGACGTCACCTTCGACAGCGTGGGCAAGCACTCGTTCAGGCGGTCCATGAGATCGCTCAAGCCGGGTGGAACCTTCATCGAAACGGACCTCGGCTTCATGTTGCACGTTCCGCTGCTGCTCTTCGCTACGCGCTGGATCGGCAGCAAGAAGCTGAGGATGGGGATCGCCCGGTACAAGAAGGAGGACCTCCTCCTCTTCAAGGAACTGATCGAGGCTGGGAAGTACCGCGCTGTCATCGATCGGACCTACCCGCTGGAGGACGTCGTCGAGGCCGTCAGGTACGTCGAGACGGAGCAGAAGACGGGAAACGTCGTCCTGAGAGTCGGTGACGAGTGACCGAGCGCAGCACGGAGGAAAGACCTATGGGCGGCGATCCAAGCGCCGACCTGCTCAGGGAGTTCACGGCAACCTTCAACACTCGCGACCTCGATGCGGTCATGACCTACTTCACCGATGACGCGGTCTTCGAATCGCCTCGCGGCTCCGATCCCTGGGGGACCAGGTTCGAGGGCAAGGACCGGGTACGCGAGGGTCTGGCCGCCCGCTTCGCCGGGCTGCCCGACCTTCACTACGGTGACGACGACCATTTCGCGGTGGGCAACCGCGGCGCGTCAGAGTGGACGCTGGGCGGCACCACCACCGACGGCGAGCGAATCGAGGTCCGAGGCTGCGATCTCTGGACCTTCCGCGACGGCCTGATCACGAAGAAGGACTCGTTCTGGAAGATCGTCGTTCGCTGAATCAGACCATGTACTGGTCGTGGCGGGCGTACAGCTCCGTCCACTGATCGTCCGTGAGTTCCCGTCCGGATTTCCGAATCTCCTCAGTCTCCCTGAAGTACCGCTCCCGAGCCTTGCCGGGCGCGAACAGGATCAGCATGGAGGCAGGCTTGTCCGAATCAGCGCTGAAGGCATGGATCCCGCCCTTGGGCACGTACAGGTAGTCGCCGGCCTTGGCCTCAACCCAGTCGCGCCCGTCGTAGAACCGGACGGTGCCTTCGAGCACGTAGAACGATTCGGAGAAGGTCCGATGGATGTGGGCATCCGGCCCTCCCGCATGCGGCTGCATATCCCGCCGGAAGATCCCGAACTGGCGACGCGTCAGCGCGCCGGGCGCCAGGAAGGTCATCGAGGCCGTTGGTCCGACCAGGTCCGGCACCTTCGCGAGGGGCCGGTACGTTGCGCTGATCTCACCATCAGAGCGCTCGTACGACATGCGTCCAGTACCTCCTACTCACGGAAGAAGCGCGGCGCGCTGATCAGCTGGATCGCCGCAGTCAGCACAAGGAAGATCGGCGCAGAGAGCATCGGCGGTGGCGGAGGCTGGGCCGGATCGACGCCGGCCACCAGGTAGAGAGTCAGGACACCCGCGGACCAGGCCGGCAGCGTCCACATGCTCCACCAGGCCCAGCGCAGCTCCTGCCTGTAGCCGAACAGGAGGATGGCGGTGCTCAGGAGGCCGAGCACGAAGAGGACGAGGCCCTGACTGCGCGTGAAGAAGTCGAAGATCCGATATCCCGCCTCGCTCTCCGCGCGCAACTCGGACGACGACATCCCGATCAGCCCCAGCGGAATTCCCTCGTCGGACGCAGGCCCCACGATGATGTCGGTGATCCCGAACATGACCACGACGACGCTCATGAACACG
>JBDTMU010000004.1:0-20288 GCA_039934115.1 Chloroflexota bacterium
GGAGGCTGACCGCCTGGTTGCGGTCCGCCACGAGGGTGTCGCCGATCTGGGTGCTGGCCAGTTTGGCGACCGCCACGATGTCTCCCGGGCCCGCCTGGGGCATGTTCTCCTGCTCCTTGCCCAGCAGTCCAAGGATGTTGCCGATCCGCTCCTCCGCCTTATTGGTCGCATTCCACAGGTGGCCCTGCGCACGGAGCGTGCCGGCCACGACGCGGAAGTAGGTGAGGCGACCCACGAAGGGGTCAGCCGTGGTCTTGAAGACCTGTGCCACCAGCGGTGCGTCCGGGTCGGGCTCGATGCGCTTGCCGTCGCTGGTGGTCCGCGCACCGACCTCGGCCGCCGAGGGGATGTGCTTGGCGATCATGGATGCCAGCTCGCGGACGCCGATGTTCTTGAGCGCGCTTCCCACGAAGACGGGAACCACGCTGCCCTCGCGCGTTCCCGTGTGGACGGCCTTCTCGATCTCTTCGTCGCTGATCGACTCGCCATCCAGGTAACGGGTCATCAGCTCGTCGCTCGCCTCCGCTGCCGCCTCCACCAGGGCCTCGCGGCGAGCCTCCTCGCCGGCCCGCATCTCATCGGGGATCGGCATCTCGCTCGGCTTGCCGCTCTCGTACACGTTGGCGTGCTGCTCGATGACGTCGATATAGCCGCGAAAGGACTCGGCGGAGCCGATCGGCAGGTAGACGGGTGCGATCTTCGGGCCGAACTTCGCCTTCAGGCCGTCGAGCACGGCATCGTAGTTGGCGTTCTCGCGGTCCATCTTGTTGACGAAGATGAAGCGCGGCAGCTTCCGCTCCTCGGCCAGTCGCCAGACCTCTTCCGTCCCGACCTCGACGCCGGCCGATGCGTCGACCACCAGGATCGCGGCGTCGACCGCGGCAAGCGCCTCGATCACATCGGCCTGGAAGTCGGCGTAGCCGGGGGTGTCGACCACGGTGATGCGCGCCCCATCGGCCTCCAGCGTCCCGATCGCCAGGTTGATGCTCTGTCGCCGCTTCTGCTCATCCGGGTCGTGATCGAGTGTCGCGGACCCGGCGTCAACGCTGCCCAGTCGCGGAATGGCGCCGGCGTCGAAGAGCATCGCCTCGGCAAGGCTCGTCTTCCCGGCGCCACCGTGGGAGATGAGGGCCACGTTCCGGATCCGGTCGGGGCTGGTCGGCTTCATCGGTGCTCCTCGGAAATGGAGGCCAATTATACGGAGGCAGCCGGGCTCGCCGATTCCGGCCGGCCGATGGCCTGGTAGCTCGCGAGCAGCCAGTTCGGCTCGCGCTCGTCGAAGCGACCGAAGACCCACTCCGGCCCGAAGGTGGCTGGCAGGTCCAGGGTCGTGCCGACGGTCTGAAAATGATGGACGACCTCGGCACCGGCAGACTTGGCGGCGTCGCGATCCCCGGGCAGCAGGCGCAGCGCGTACTGGGTGCCCATGGCTGCAGCCAGGATCGTCCCCCCCGGATGGACGAGGGCCGGGCCGTCGAAGATGAGCCAGCGTGCGTCGACCGGGAGCGCTTTGTTGAGATCCTCCCAGAGCCGATCGACGACGGTCGGATGTGTGCCCAGGTGCCTGGAATCCACGTCATCTGGTGGAGGACCGAACGTCGCCTCGGACGCGGGACGCCCGTGTGCCAGGTACCGCAGCGCGCCAGCGTTCTCGGCAAGGTCGAGGGGCGGCACCATCGAGCCCATGGTAGGGAGGCCACCACCGCATTGCTACAATCGAGACTCCCACACCGACCGGAGGACCGATGTCCGGCCACAGCAAATGGTCACAGATCAAGCGGCAGAAGGGCGTGAACGACGCCAGGCGCGGAGCACTCTTCACGAAGCTGACCCGCGAGATCATCACTGCCGCGCGCCAGGGTGGCGGCGACGTCGACGGCAACTATCGGCTGCGGATGGCGGTCGACAAGGCGCGCGATAACAGCATGCCGATGGAGAACATCAAGCGCGCCATCGAACGGGCGACGGGTGCCGGCGCCGATGCCGTGCAATACGAGGAGATCACGTACGAGGGCCTCGGGCCGGCCAACGTGGCGGTGATCGTGGCGGTCATGACCGACAACCGGAACCGCACCGCATCGGAAGTGCGCAGCATCTTCACCAAGGTCGGAGGCTCGCTGACCCCGGTCGCGTGGCAGTTCGAGCAGCGCGGCCTGCTGAGCATCCCGCTGAAGGGGAATGATCCCGACGAGGTCACGCTGGCGGCCATCGACGCCGGAGCCACCGACGTCGACGCCCCCGAGGGTGGCGTGATCCTGGTCATGACCGAGCCCGCCGATCTCGAGCGCGTGCGCTCGTCGCTCGCCGCCGCCGGCCACCCCGCGACCTCGGCCGAGGTGTCGATGGAGCCGACCACCAAGGTCGAGATCTCCGATGAGAAGGCAGCCCGCCAGGTGCTGGGATTCGTGGAGCGCCTCGAGGAGCTGGAGGACGTGCAGAACGTCTACGCCAACTTCGACCTACCCGATGCGCTGATGGAGCAGCTGGAGGCATCGGTCGCCTGATCCCGCGCGACGCTACGATGCTGCGGTGATCGCGCTCGGCATCGACCCAGGCACCGCCCGCTGCGGATTCGGGGTGGTGTCGCTCGAGGAAGGTCGGCTCCGCATGATCGATGCGGGGGTCATCCGCACGGAGAGCGCCGAGAGCGATGCGGATCGCCTGCGCGCCCTCCACCGCGCCCTCACTCAGCTCCTCACGCTGCACCACCCACATCGAGTCGGCGTCGAGCGCCTCTTCTTCCAGCGCAACGTGCAGACCGCCATGGCCGTCGGGCAGGCGCGGGGCGTTGCCCTGCTCGCCGCCGCGGAGGCCGGGCTGCTGGTGGACGAGCCGACCCCGAACGAGGTGAAGCAGGCGGTCTGCGGCAACGGGGCGGCCGACAAGGCCCAGGTGGCGTCCATGGTTGCGCGCCTGTTGGGGATCGCGCTCGACGGCGTGGCTGACGACGCGACCGACGCGCTCGCAGTGGCGATCGGGTGCGCCTATCGCGGGGCGACCACCGCCCGCCTCGCCGTGATCGGATGATCGGCTCTCTGCGCGGGCCGGTCACACACGTCGGCCAGGAGTTCGTGCTGGTCGAGCTCGGCGGCGTCGGCTATCGGGTGGTGGCCGGTCCCTCGCTGCTGGCCAGGCTGCGGCTGGGCAGCGAGGCGCGCATCTTCATCCACCATCTCGTGCGCGAGGACCAGCAGGCCCTGTTCGGCTTCGCCTCGCCGGAGGAGCTCGCCTTCTTCGAGCTGCTGATGACCGTGACCGGGGTCGGTCCGCGCCTGGCGCTCGCCATCACCAGCGCCCATGCGGTCACCAAGCTGCAGCTGGCCATCGTCACCGACGACGCCGATATGCTCACCTCGGTCAGCGGGGTGGGGCGCAAGACGGCCCTGCGCATCATCCTGGAGCTGAAGGAGAAGATCCACGCCGCAGGGATCGCAGCCGGCGGGGGGGCGAGCACTGATTCGGACGTGGTGGCGGCGCTCGAATCGCTGGGCTATACCGCGTCGGAGGCTCGTCGCGCCGCCGGGGCGGTGGCCGGACGCGACGATGGCCTCGACCTGCGCATCAAGGCAGCCCTCCAGGAGCTGGCCCGAAACCGATGAGCGTGCAGTCGGAGCGCTGGAGCGATCCGGAAGTCGCGCGCCGCATCCTGAGCGAATTCCACGTCTGGGCCGTTGTAGGCGCCTCGCCCGATCCCACCCGCGCCAGCTTCGGCGTCACAGGCTCGCTGCTGCGTTTCGGATTCGAGGTGATCCCGGTCTACCCGCGGGAGACGACTGTCCATGGCCTCGCGACGGTCGCGGACCTGCGCATTGCCGCGGCTCAACGATCCAGTGACAGCCCCATCGATGTGGTGGACATCTTCCGAGCCTCGCATCGCGCGGGAGCGCACGTTGACGAGGCGATCGAGATCGGCGCAAAGGCCGTCTGGTTGCAGCTGGAGGTCTGGGACGAGGAAGCGGCTGAGCGGGCGGATGCCGCGGGGCTGCTGGTGGTGATGGACCGGTGCCCCGCCATCGACTATCCGCAGCTGGGGCTCGGCTAGGGTTCAGCCGTCGCGGCGCAGGACGAGCCCGATCTTCCCGAAGGGCGGACGCGGGTCGACGTAGGTCCTGACCCGCGGGTCGGCCTCGCTCTGCACGCCGGGATCCCAGAGCCGATTGGTCGCGTCGAACGAGACTTCGGCGAGCTGCGGCCAGCGTTCCAGCATCCGGGCCCCGATCTCGTTGACGAGGTGCTGGATCGAGAGGCTGACGAACTGGTGAAAGACCGATGCCGCCAAGTCGGCGACCTGCTCGCCTGCCACGTACCGGGCGGGGTCGCCTCCAACGGCGTCCTGGGCGTCCGCGTACTGCCACCCTATGTCGCACCAGATGTAGAGCGGACGATCCAGGCGCTCGGGCAGGGTCGTGTGTTCGTCCCGCGCGAAGTCGGCGAAGGCGCTGCCGGTGATCTTGATCAGCTGCAGGTCGGTCCGTCCGCAGCTGTGGCCGGCAATCCGAACACCATCCTCGTGACGCTCCAGCTCGAGCGACGCTGTGGAGCGATCGTTGCGATCGGGGGCGAAGAGGACTTCGGAGGCGGCGAACCCGTCTCCATCGTCGGCCGGGACCAGGGCGGCCGGGAACGGGAGCTCGCGACCGAGCATCGTGAGACGTTCCATGTCCGGGTAGGTCGCCAGGAAGGCCGAGCCGACGTCACGCAGCCAGCCCTCGAGGGTCGGCGCGGTCGATGCCAGCGATGCGGTATGCATGAAGTTCTTCATGGTGTCGGTCGCCACCACGCGGCGGTTGTCGCCACGCGTGTAGGCGTCGAGGAACGCGGTGCCGTGGACCGTCACTTCGAGCTCAGCCGCCATCAGGATGTTGTCGCGGCCGGTGAAGGGCGACTCGGGGATCGGCCTGACGTCCCCCAACGGAGTGCCATAGGTGCGGTACACCTTCACATCGGCCTTGCCGTAATGGATCTCGTACTGCATCAGGCGTCCTCGTCGCGGTCGAGGTAGTCGCCACGCAACCGGCCAAGGCGGTCGCCGGCGATGTCGATCACCTCGTCGAGGCCGCGAGCCAGCTCTGCCGGACGATCGTTGCGCATCGCCGCCTCGATCAGTGGCCCCATCGCGGAGAGCGGCCGGCCGGCGACGAAGAGCACGTAGCGAAACCCGAAGCGCCCCTCGTAGACCTCGTTCAGCATGGCCAGCTCTTCGAGCATGGGCTGCGCATCCTCCTCGCCGCTCGAGCCGTAGCCCTGCTCGTCGAAGGACGCGGCCGAGACGGACGCGGGATCGCCACCGAGCGTCGGGTGCGCGTTCAGCAACTCGACCTGATCTGCCTCGGGCATGGTTCGAGCCACCTCGCGGGCCGTTGCCAGGAACGAGTGGTCGGAATCGAATGGTCGAGCCGCTGCGAGGCGCTGCAGAAACCCGCGAGCGCCCTCGCCCTCGAACAGGGGAGCAACCTCATCGGCGAATGCATCGGCAGAGAGCTCGTTGAGGTCGGAGATCGAGAGATAGCCCATCAGGTGCCGCGATAGGTCGAGATCCCGAAGGGCGACAGGAGGAGCGGCACGTGGTAGCTGCGCTCCGCGTCGTCGACCCGGATGCCGACGGCGAGATTCTCGAAGAAGTCGGCATCCCGATCGAGCGTCGCCGCGTAGGCCGCCAGGTCGAAGACGAGCTGGTAGTCGCCAACCTCGAGCTCGCCCGGCAGCAGCGAAGGGATCCGACCATCGGCATCGGTCGCAAGCTCGGTGATCAGCTCCGGCCGGCCGTCCTGCTCGAGTCGGAAGAGGGCCACCGGCAGCCCTGCCGCTGGGACGCCCAGTTCGAGGTCCAAGACGTGGGTCGAGATGGTGGGACGGAGATCGGCCACTGCTATCCTCCGCGCATGCCGAACCTGACGATCCGGGTAGGCGACCTCAACTTTACCGCCCGATGGGAGGCCGAGGCGCCTCGAACGGCCGAGGCCGTGCGTCGGCTGCTCCCGCTGCGTGCCCAGCTGATCCACTGCCGCTGGAGCGGTGAGGGGACCTGGATTCCGCTCGATGACGTTCAGACGGGAGTCGGCTACGAGCACCACACCTCGCATCCGGCGCCAGGTGAACTGCTGATCTACACCGGTGACTTGTCGGTGGGCGAAATTCTCTTTCCGTACGGCGCGTGCATGTTCTCCTCCAAGCTGGGCCAGCTGGCCGGCAACCATTTCGCGACGATCACGAGCGGGGCGGAGCAGCTTCCCGAGATGGGCCGCCGCGCGCTGTGGGATGGGGCGCAGCAGATCGAGATCGCAGAGGCCGGTGGCTGACCTCGTCGTCAGGGGCGGGACGGTGGTCACCGCCGCACGTTCATTCCGCGCTGACGTGGCGATCTCGGACGGGCGCATCTCGGAGGTGGGGGAGGCCCTTGACGACGCGCATCCCGACACCCCAAGCCTCGAGGCCACCGGCCTGCTGGTCCTGCCCGGCTGCGTGGACGTCCACACCCACACGCGGCTGCCGACCGATGTAGAACCCGACCGATTCTTCGCGGACTCGGTTGCCGCCGCCCACGGCGGGACCACGACATTTCTCGCCTTCAACAACCCTGGCACCGGCATCTCCGACGAGGGCTCAGCCTCGCTCTTGGGCGGGATGCGGGAGTTCCGTGCCCGGACCGGGGGGGAGTCGGCAGTCGACTTCGGCCTGTCGGCGGTGATCAGCGGCCAGCAGGACGACCCGATCAATGAGCTGCCGGAACTGATCGCAGCAGGCGTTCCAACGGCCAAGGCGTTCATGGTCTACGACTTCCGCCTGCCCGATGAGCGCCTCTTCGCGGCGCTGCGGGCAATGTCCCGCCACGGCGGGATGCTCCAGGTCCACTGCGAGAACGCCACCGTCATCGATGCGCTGGTAGCCGACGCCGTCGCCCGCGGCAACGTCGGGTGCCGGCACCACGCCCTGACCCGACCGACTTATGCCGAGGCGGAGGCGACGCATCGGGCGATCGCGCTGGCCAGGGCCGCGGATGCATCGGTCTACATCGTCCACCTTTCCTGCGCCGATGCGCTGGCAGAGGTCGCCGCGGCCAAGGCGCGGGGTTGGCCGGTCTACGCCGAGACCTGCCCGCACTACCTGACCTTGACCGATGCGCGCTACGACGCGCCGGACGAGCAGGAGGTGATCAAGAGCGTCATCTCGCCACCCTTACGCACGGAGTCAGATCGCGGGGCGCTCTGGCTCGGGCTTCGCGCCGGGGGGCTGGACCTGGTCGCAACTGACCATGTGCCAGATCGGCTGGCCGTCGAGAAGCTCTGTCCGGCGCCTCCCTTTCCGCAGATCAGCAACGGCGCACCGGGGATCGAGACGCTGCTGTCGGTCGTGTACGACGAGGGAGTCGCCGGCGGCCAAATCAGCGTGGAACGCATGGTCGACCTGCTGGCCACCACCCCCGCGCGCCTCTTCGGCCTGGCCGGTAAGGGAGCCGTCGAGGTCGGGCGGGACGCCGACCTCGTCCTGTTCGACCCGAAAGCGAAACGCACCATCCGGCAGTCGGAGCTCCACCACACCAGCGACTTCACGCCATACGAGGGACGAGAGGTTCGAGGTGCCGTCCGGTCCGTGCTCCTTCGCGGCCAATCGGTCATCCGGGATGGAGCGTTCGTCGGCAGTCGCGGGGCGGGGCGCTTCACAGAGCGCTCGTACCCGGCGTGATCCGCCGTCAGCCCTCGAGCATCGGGTAGGCGGCGAGCGTCAGGAACTCGGCGAAGTCATCGCTCAGGATCAGGTCGTCCAGCACGGAGACGGCATCGGTCCAGCGGAAGTCTGGACTCGAGGCGCGCAGCCGCTCGAGCTCCAGGTCGCGGATGGTCGCATACAGATCGGGGCTCATCGGTCTGCCGTCGTCGAGCGTCACGCCATGCACCCGCCACTGCCAGAGCTGGCTGCGGCTGATCTCGGCCGTCGCCGCATCTTCCATCAGGTTGTTGATGGCGGCGGCACCGTTGCCGCCCAGCCACGAGGCGAGATACTGGAGTGCGACGCTGACGTTCGTCGAGACCCCCGCCTCGGTCACCCGGCCACCCTCGACGCGAGTGTCGAGCAGCTCGCCGGCGGACACGCGCACGTCAGGCCGGAGGCGATGCTTCTGGTTCGGCCGATCGCCGAGGACCCGGTCGAAGACCTCCGCAGCCACCGGCACCAGGTCCGGATGCGCGACCCAGGTGCCATCTGAGCCGTCGCCCGCCTCGCGCTGCTTGTCCTCGCGGACGCGAGCGAGGGCGTTCTCGGTGACGTCCGGCTGCCGGCGGTTCGGGATGAACGCGCTCATGCCGCCGATCGCATGGGCACCTCGCGCATGACAGGTGCGCACGAGGAGCTGCTGGTACGCGCGCATGAAGGGCACTGCCATGGTGACCTGCGCTCGATCCGGCAGGATCATGTCGGAGCGGGTATGGAACTTCTTGATCAGGCTGAAGATGTAGTCCCAGCGCCCGGCATTCAGGCCCGATGCGTGTTCGCGCAGCTCCCACAGGATCTCGTCCATCTCGAAGGCCGCCAAGATCGTCTCGATCAGGACGGTGGCGCGGATGCTGCCGCGAGGGATGTCGAGCTGGGCCTGCGCATCCAGGAAGACGTCGTTCCAGAGGCGCGCCTCGAGATGGGATTCGAGCTTCGGCAGGTAGAAGTACGGGCCTGATCCACGATCGAGCTGCTCTCGCGCGTTGTGGAAGAAGGCGAGGCCGAAATCGAACAGGCTGGCCGAGATGGGGGAGCCATCCACCTTCAGGTGGGTCTCCTCGAGGTGCCAGCCGCGCGGCCGGATCACCAGCGTCGCGATCTCAGGCTGGAGGGCGTAGGACTTCTCAGCGGTCTGGAAGGTCAGACGGCGACGCACCGCCTCGCGCACCGCCCATTGACCGGTCACCACGTTCTCCCAGGTGGGGGAGAGGGCGTCCTCGAGATCGGCCATGAATACCTTGGCGCCCGAGTTGAGCGCGTTGATCATCATCTTCGGCTCGACCGGGCCGGTGATCTCGACCCGCCGGTCCTCCAGGTCCGCCGGCGCGGAAGCGACTCGCCAGGTGGGGTCGTCACGGATCTGCGCCGTCTCTGGCAGGAAGTCCGGAAACGCACCGGCGTCGAATTCGGCCTGTCGTTCGGTCCGCGCCCGCAGCAAGTCGCGCCGCCGCTCGTCGAAGGACCGATGAAGGTGCGCCACGAAGGCCAAAGCGTCCGGCGTCAATACCTCCTCCGTGTGGGTCGACGGCGGCCCGGTGATCCGAACCCCCGGCGGCAGGTCGGCCGTCACCAGCCGCCCTCATCCCGAATGAGCCGATGCAGCACCCGGGCCGCGACGGCACGCCGGTAATCAGCACTTGAGCGCACGTCGTCGATCGGGCTCAGCTCGCCGGCCAGGGTCGATGCGGCGCGGTCGGCGGTCGCCTCGGTCGATGCGGCTCCCTCCAGAACGGCCTCGGTAGCAGGTGCGCGGATCGGAGTCGGGGCCACCGAGCCGAGCGCCAGGTGCACGTCCCGCCACAACGCGTCGCCGTCGGAGTGCCAGGCCAGCGCCATCACAACCTTGCTGATCGCCTGCGCGCGGCGGGTGCCGACCTTGCGGTAGCGGAGCTGCCGATCCGCCGGCAGCGGGATGCTGATCCGAAGCAGCAGCTCACTCGGCTCCAGCGCGGTTCGCCGGTAGCTCGGCCAGAACTCGCGGACGGGGATCCAGCGCTCGCCGTTCGCAGCCCCGGCGACGAATTGCGCGTCGCAGGCGAGCAGGAGGGGCAGCATGTCGCCTGCCGGCGAGGCGTTCATCGCGTTGCCACCGAGGGTGCCGCGGTTCTGGATCTGCGCCGCGCCGATCGTCGCCGCAGCCTCGGCGAAGGCGGGCAGGAACTCGGCGACGAGCGGCGATCGCCTCATCTCGGCGTAGGTGGTCAGCGCGCCGAGTACCAGCGCGTTCGACTCCATCCGGATCCCGCGCAGCTCGTCCAGATGCCAGATGTCGAGCACCCGTTCCGGCGGGTCTCCGAGCTCACCGGTGATCTGGACCAGCAGGTCCGTCCCGCCCGCCACAGGACGGTAGACGTCAGAGGCGAGCAGCGAGTACGCCTCAGCCAGGCTGCGCGGCGATGCGACCGGCGGCTCGACGGGCATCGGCTCAGGCCGGACGGTTGCTGGCTGCGCGCCGCCGATCCGCGGCCTGCGCGATGGCCTCGACGATCTTGGTGTAGCCGGTGCAGCGGCACAGGTTCCCCGCGATCGCCTCGCGGATTGCATCGTCCGTGGTCGGGCCACCAGTCGCCAGGTAGGCCTCGGCGGCCATCAGCATCCCCGGCGTGCAGATCCCGCACTGGGCACCGCCCGTCTCCAGGAAGGCAGCCTGCAGGTCGTTCAGCTGCTCCTGTGTGCCAAGCCCCTCCACAGTTCGAATGCTGGTTCCGTCGACCTGGCAGATCGGCACCAGGCAGGCGTCGACCACCGCGCCGTCCACGAGCACGCTGCACGCGCCGCATTCGCCCTCGCCACAGCCCTCCTTGGTGCCGGTCAGCGCCAGGTCCTCGCGCAGCACGTCGAGCAGGCGACGCATGCCGGGGACCTCGACTTCGACCGGGTCGCCGTTGACGAAGAACCGATAACTCACGCCGCGCCTCGCTCTGGCGCGGGCTCGCTGACGCCCGGTGCGCCTGGCGCTGGCGCACCGGTCAAGGCCGACAGGATGCGCTCGGGTGTCGCGGGCAGGTCGTGGATCCAGACGCCCGTGGCGTCGTGGATCGCGGCCACCACCGCCGGCGCGCCGACATCCATCGGCAGCTCGCCGATCCCCTTGGCACCGTGGGGGGCGCCGGAGAAGGGCTTCTCCACCAGGATCGCCTCGATGCGCGGCGCATCCAGCGCGGTCGGAATCAGGTAGGATGCCAGCCGGTCGTTCAGGTAGCGGCCGTCGACCAGCTTGATCTCCTCGATGGTCGCGTAGCCGATGGCCTGGAGCGTCCCGCCTTCGACCTGGCCCTCCGCCAGGACGGGGTGGACGATGCGGCCCGCGTCGTCGGCCGAGACGACATTCCGGACCGTTACCTCGCCGGTGTCCAGGTCAACGTCCACTCTGGCCACCGCGCACGCCCATCCGAACGCCGGGTAGGCGTCGCCCCTATACGTCTCGTCGTCGAACTGCACGTTGGGGTACGGCTCAAAGCGCTCGTCAACGCGCAGTCCACCGTGCTCGAGCGCGAAGTCGCGATAGGACTCGGCGAAGGCACGATCGGTGACCGCCTCGACCTGTGCTCGGAGGCGACGCGCCGCCTTCACCAGCAGCCCGCCGACCACCATCGTCGTTCGCGAGGCAACGGTCGGGCCCGAGTCGGGGACGATGCTGGTGTCCTGCGGCGCAGTCTCGACCGCCTCGGGCTCGAGGCCAAGCTCGCCTGCCACCAGCTGCGGGAAGATGGTCTTGGTCCCCTGGCCCATTTCGGTCTGCGCGCTGAGGACGCGAACCACGCCGGCATCGGTCAGCTCGACCGAAGCGACCCCAGCGATATGCACCTCGCCCGACCCGGTGAACCCCGCTCCGTGCCAGCCCATCGCCATCCCGATCCCCGAGGCAAGGCGGGCGCTCGGCTGTCGGGCCTCACGCACCCGGCGGGTCTGCTCGCTGTGCCGGGCGTAGTCGCTGGCCTGGGCGGCTGCCTCCAGTACGTCGACGGCAGCCACGCTCTCGCGCAGGACCTGGCCGGTCGGCGTGGTATCGCCCTCGCGGTACGCCCACAGGCGACGGAGCTCCAGAGGGCTGATAGCGAGCGCCTCGGCGATGCGATTGACCTGCATCTCGGCGGCGAACTCGGTCTGTGGCGCACCGAAGCCACGGAAGGCTCCGTTGGGCGGGGTATTGGTGGCCATGGCGCGACCCTTGATCCGGACGTTCGGGCACCGATACGGACCGCCTGCGTGGAGCACGCCGCGCGACAGCACGACGGGAGTGAGGGTGCAGTACGCACCGCCGTCCATGACGACATCGATCTCCTGGGCGACGAGCCGCCCGTCGCGCATCACCCCCGTGCGGTGGTGGATGACTGCCGGGTGGCGCTTGGTGGTGGCGCTCAGATCCTCGTGGCGGTCGTAGATCATGCGCACCGGCTTGCCGACCTTGCGGGCCAGCAGGGCGGCGTGCAGGGCAATCATCGACGGATACTCCTCCTTGCCGCCGAAGCCGCCGCCCGTCTCGGCCTGGATCACGACCGCCTCCGCATCGGTCAGCTGGAGGGCTCGCTTCAGAGCACGATGGATGTAGTACGGGCACTGGCAGGAGCCGTGCACCGTCACCCCTCCACCCGGCTGAGGGATGGCGATCATCGCCTGGTTCTCGATGTAGAGCTGCTCCTGGTGCCCAACCCGATAGGTGCCCTCGATCACGAGCTCAGCCTCGGCAAAGCCCGCATCCGAGTCGCCCTGCCTGACCTCGAGGTGAGAGAACTCCTCGGTCGACTCGAGCGGGTCGAATGTGGCCGGCAATCGTTGCGTCAGCACCCGCAGGTGACGCTTCGCGGCTCGCAGCGTTTCGCGATCGGCGGCGGCAATGAGGCAGAGCGCCTCGGCCTGGTGGCGGATCTCACCGCCGACGGGCACCAGGATCGGCTGGTCGTCGCGGATCAAGCTCACCACGTTGTCGCCCGGGATGTCCGCGGCGGTGACCACGACCACCTGGCTCCAGTCGAACGCATCGTCAAGGTCCAGGGAGAGCAACGTCGCATGCGGCTCAGTCGAGCGGATCGTGGCGCCGTACCAGGCGCCGGGGAAGATGAGATCGTCAGCGTATTGCGCGCGTCCGGTGAGCTTGGCAGGCCCCTCGCGGCGGAGCGGGCCGCGGGTTCCGATGCGCCCGGGCGTCGCGCTCCCCGGCGGCACGACCAACGCGTCGGGCGCGCCGATCTCACGTGTTCCGGGGGGCAGAATGCGCGTCATCCGGCTCGCTCCTCCTGGGCGGACGATAGCACCGTCACGAACGCCCTCGGCGCAGCGCTCGCCCGGGCAATGCGCCGGTATGCACTCCACCATCCACCACAAGCTCGCCATTGACCGCAACATATTCAATTCCGTCGGGAAACTGGCAAGGCTGGTCGTAGGTCGCGTTCGAGCGGACGCGGGCGGGGTCGAAGACCACCAGGTCGGCCCAGAAGCCGTCGCGCAGCAGGCCGCGCTCGGTCAGTCCCAGCCGCGCCGCTGGCGCGCCGGTCATCTTGCGGACGGCCTCCTCGAGGGAGAGCAGCTGTTCGTCCCGAACGAACTGGCCGAGGATCCGCGGGAATGAGCCGTAGGTACGCGGAGAAGGCTTCTCGCCCAGGAAGGTGGAATCGGTGCCGACCATCCCCGCCGGGTGGCGTACGAAGTGGGGGAGCGTCTCGCTCCACGGCCCGCTCGTGACCTGCGCGACCCCGAGATTCTCGGACAGCAGCAGGTCGCAGATCGTGTCGACCGGGTTGCGTCCCGTTTCGTGCATCACCTCAGCGAGGGTAAGGCTCTCCCATCGCAGGTTGTCGGGTTGCGTGAAGGCACCGAGGCGCAGGTCGGCCCAGCCGGCCGACCCTGTGTAGGCCGCGCCGCGCGATGCGAGCTCTGTCCGCACGCGATCGCGGACCGTCCGATCGGCCAGACGCTCCTTGAGCGCCATCGGCCCTCCCGCCTGCACCCACTGTGGAAGCTGGATCAGCAGCCGGGTCGAGGCCCACTCGTACGGGTACGTGTCGAAGGTGACGTCCATTCCCGCGTCGCGGGCGTCATCGACCAGGGCAAGCAGCTGCTCCGGACCGCCGGGGTTAGTCTGCCGGTGATAGAAATGCGTCAGGTGAACCGGACCCTCGCCCCTTCGCCCGATCTCGATCGCCTCCCGAAATGGGTCCAGGAAGCGGTCGCCCAGCGCGTAGCGGACGTGCGTGTGATAGAAGCCGCCGGCCATTGCTGCCTCGGCGGTGAGTGCGGCGAGCTCATCGGTCGAAGCGAACGAACCAGGAGGATAGTCGAGCCCGCTGGAGACCCCGAAGGCTCCCTCCTCAAGCGCCTCCCGAAGCATGGCTCGCATGCTGGCCAGGCTGCTGGCATCGGCCGGTGTGTCGTCCCAGCCGATGGCGCCGATGCGCAACACGCTATTCCCGATCACCACCGCGACGTTCACGGCCTGGCCGTGGTCATAGCGCCCGATGTAGCTCGCGACCGTATCCCAGTCGTAGGCGATCTCCGGACGGCCGTCCAGGCCGGCGTTGAGGTCAACGAAGGCAGCCAGGTCGTCGTGATTGGGGAACGGCGCATAGCCGTTGCCGTCGACCCCGATCACCTCAGTCGTGACTCCCTGGTGCACCTTCGGCTCGTGGCGCGGATCGGCCAGGATGACGAGGCCGCCATGCGAGTGCAGGTCGATGAACCCTGGCGCCACGACCATTCCGGTGGCATCAACGATCCGGGCCGCGTGATCGGGGCGCCACGCCGCATCGGCCATGTGAAGACGCCCGTCGATGCTCGCCACCGTCCCTTGTTGAGCGGGAGCACCGCTGCCGTCGAGAACTGAGCCTCCCGTGACCAACAGGTCGACGGCCGGCGGGTCGTTCACCCGCCGTCGCTCCAGGCCTGGAGCTCGACGATGTTCCCCTCCGGATCGGTGACGTAGCACCACGTCACCTGCCTCCCGTCGGCCGTCTCAACCGTGATCACCTCGCCGACGGCGGAGCCGCCAGCTGTCAGGACCTCTCGTTGTGCAGCAAGGACATCGTCCACCGCGAACGCGATGTGGCCCCAGCCGGGGCGATTGGCAGCGGGTGGGAGCGCGGGCTCCTCGCGGTCGTAGGCGTAGATCTCGAGCGTCGGACCGTTGTCGCCGTGACCTGGCAGGCGGAGATGCACGCCCCGCCACCCCGACCCCGGAACGCCGGACGCCGACTCGGCGATCGGACCGCGATAGTCGCGCTCGGGTGGGACGGGTTCGCACCCGAAGAGGTCGATGTAGAAGCCCGCCAGCTGCCGCCAATCTCGTGCCACCAGGTTGGTGTGCCCGTATCGCGCCTTCATCGGGGCCATGTGGGGCAGTCTAATAGCCCGATGAAGGCAGACCGATCGTTCGGCGCAGTGGTCCTGGCGGCCGGCACCTCACGACGCTTTGGCAGCCCCAAGCAGCTCGCGGTCGTCGACGGTCGCACCCTGCTCGAGCATGTCATCGGCGCCGCACGGGCTGCTCACCTGGAGCCGGTGGTAGTGGTCGTGCCGGTGTGGCTGTCGCGTCCCGCCGGTCTCGACGACAAGTCCGTGCACTGGGTCCGGAACCCCTTCCCGGAGCGCGGCATGAGCCTTTCCCTGCGCCTTGGCCTCGGGGCGCTTGGACCGGACACCTCGGCGGCGCTGATCCTGCTGGGTGACCAGCCGGGCATTCAGGCGGCCACGATCACGGCGGTCGTGGGCGCGAGCGGCAAGCGCCCGATGGTGGCGGCGTCCGCGGACGGCGTCCTGGCGCCGCCGGTGCTCATCGAGCGGACGCATTTCCACCTCGTTGATGAGCTCAGCGGGGACGTCGGGCTGCGACACCTGCTGCGCGGAAATCCGGACCTCGTCACCACTGTGCCTGTTCCCGCACACCCCGCTGACATCGACACCCCGCAGGACCTTGGCCGCCTCAGCGACCCGTAGAATGGCCGACGTGACCATCGAGCGGATCGCCAGTGCCGTCGTCGCCGAGGATGAGATCGCCCTCGAGTCGACGGTGCGACCAAGGCGACTCGACGAGTTCGCCGGACAGGACCGCATCAAGGAGAACCTGGCGATCCTGATCGACGCCGCCCGCCACCGCGAGGAGCCGGTCGACCACATCCTCCTGTACGGACCGCCAGGGCTGGGCAAGACGACCCTCGCCAACATCGTGGCGGCTGAGATGGGCGCCCAGATCCGCACCACCTCTGGTCCCGCCATCGAGCGGGCCGGCGACCTCGCGGCAGTGCTCACGGCCCTGAACAAGGGCGATGTGCTGTTCATCGACGAGATCCACCGCCTCTCCCACGTGGTCGAGGAGATCCTCTACCCGGCGATGGAGGATTTCGCCCTCGACGTGGTGCTGGGCAAGGGACCCGGCGCCCGCACGGTGCGGCTGCAGATCGAGAACATCACGGTGATCGGGGCCACGACCCGGGTGGGGAGCATCACAGGCCCGTTGCGCGACCGATTCGGGGTGACCTATCGCCTTGACTACTACACCACGGACGACCTGGAGCGGATCCTTGTCCGAAGCGCCCACATCCTCGACGTGGCGCTCGATCCTGAAGCCGCGGCGATCATCGCCGGCCGCAGCCGCGGCACGCCACGCGTCGCGAATCGCCTCCTGAAGCGGACCCGCGACTTTGCCCAGGTCCGCGGAGACGGCATCGTCACTCCCGAACTGGCGACTGACGCGCTGGACCTGCTCGAGATCGACCATCGCGGCCTCGACGCGCTCGACAGGCAGCTCCTGCGCGCCATCGCGGAGCACCACGGCGGCGGGCCGGTCGGCCTGCAGACGATGGCCGCCACCATCTCAGAGCCGGTTGAGACGCTCGAGGATGTGATCGAGCCGTACCTGATGCAGATCGGGCTGCTGGCGCGCACCTCCCGTGGCCGCCAGCTGACGCCTGGCGCCTGGGAGCACCTTGGCCTCACCCCCCCGGCGCGCACGCCCGAGATGCAGACGGGGCTCTTCGACTAGGCCGATGTCTCCCGAGCTCGGGCGCTTCCTCGTCGTCATCGGGATGGTGCTGGTGGTGGTCGGTGGGCTGGCGATGGCCGGGATCCGCCTTCCGTTCGGCCGCCTTCCGGGCGACATCGCGATCACCGGCGAGCGAGGCGGCCTCTTCATTCCACTCGGCACCATGCTCGTCATCTCGGTCGTGCTGACGCTCCTCTTCAACCTGTTTTTTCGCCGCTGAACGCAAGCCGGAAACCGCGCGCGGAAATGCCACCCCGCGCCCCGCGGCGGGAGTAGGATCGCCGCGGTCGCGCCCCGGTCGCCCAACAGACGCGGGACGGGCTCGCAGGGACGGAGGGCAGGCATACCGTGGACGGCATTGCGTCCTACTTCAAGTTCAACGAGCGGGGGACCGATCTTGGGACCGAGGTTCGCGCCGGCCTGACCACGTTCATGGTCATGGCCTACATCCTGTTCGTGAACGGCGCGATCCTCACCGCTGGCTTCGGGGACAACTCGACCTGGACCCTTGCCACCATCGCGGCCGGCACAGCGCTGGTCGCGGGCGTGGCGACAATCGCGATGGGGATCATCGGGAACTATCCGTTCGCGTTGGCGGCTGGCCTGGGGATCAATGCCATCGTCGCCTTCACGCTCACCGGACGGGGACTTTCGCCCGCCGGAGCGATGGGCGTGATCGTGATCGAGGGACTCCTCGTGACGATCGCGGTGCTGGTCGGCCTGCGCGAGGCGATCATGAACGCGGTGCCGCTCTCGCTGAAGCGCGCGATCGGCGTCGGCATCGGGCTGTTCATCCTCTTCATCGGCTTTGCCAATGGCGGACTGGTCAAGGCGGGTGCCGGAACCTTGGTGACGATCGCGTTCCCGACCGAGCCGGCGCAGTGGGTCTTCCTGGCCGGGCTGCTGATCACGATCGTGCTGTATGTCATGCGCATCAAGGCGGCGCTGGTCATCAGCATCCTGCTCACCACCGTGCTCGCCCTGGTAGTCGGCGTGGCGACCATTCCACCCGCCGACCAGCTGATCGCCACTCCCAAGTTCGACACGCTGGGCCAGTTCGACCTGGGCCAGGTCTTCAGCACGCTGCCGATCGTGACAGCGCTGCTGATCATCTTCGCGATCATGCTCACCGACTTCTTCGACACGATGGGGACCGTCACGGGAGTTGCGGCCGAGGCGGGCCTCACGAACGAGGACGGCTCCGTACCAGGAGTCGGGCGCGTGCTCCTGGTTGACTCGCTCGCCGCTGTGGCGGGAGGGGCCGCTGGGATCAGCTCGAACACGACCTACATCGAGAGCGCCGCTGGCGTGGCAGACGGAGGCCGGACCGGATTCACGTCGGTCGTCACCGGCGTCCTCTTCCTACTGGCCATCCTGCTCTCGCCCATCGCCCTGATCGTGCCGGCGGCTGCGACCGCGCCGGCGCTGGTGCTCGTTGGCTACCTGATGTTCACGCTGATCAAGGACATCCCTGTCGGCGACGTGGAGGAGGGTCTTCCGGCCCTGCTGACCATGATCCTGATGCCGCTCACGTACGACATCACGGTCGGCATCGGCGCTGGCTTCATCAGCTGGGTGCTCATCAAGGCCGTCAGAGGCAAGATGGCCGAGATCCACTGGCTGATGTGGGTCGTGTCAATCGCCTTCCTCATCTTCTTCGCACAGGACTGGATCAACAGCTTCGTCAAGTAGCGCCGGTCCAGACCGATGGCGCCCGGCCGGGCCTCCCGACCGGGCGCCACGCTGTCCGGGCCGATGATCCCCACGCCACCTGCCGCCTGCCTGCGGGTCGATGACTTCGACTACGAGTTACCGCCGGCGGCAATCGCCCAGGTCCCGGTTGAGCCACGCGACGCAGCGCGGCTGCTCGTCCTCCACCGCGCTGCATCCGCCGCCTCTCGGCCAGCCTTGGCGAACATGGTCTTCCGCGAGGTGGGGGAGCTGCTGCGGCCCGGTGACCTGCTGGTGGTCAATGACTCGCGGGTCATCCCCGCTCGCCTGTCGGCCACCCGCTCCGGCGGCGCACCGGCGGAGATCCTCCTCCTGCGGCCCATTCCGAGTGAGCCAGACCGTTGGGAGGCGCTCGTCCGTCCATCGCGACGAATCAGGCCGGGTGGAGCACTCGTCCTCCGGAGCGGAGATCGGGTCGAGGTGGGGGAGGCGCTCAGCGACGGGACGCGCGCCGTACGCTTCGATCGCGACCCATATGTCGTCATGGAGGAGGCCGGCGAGACGCCACTGCCGCCGTACATCCACGAGCGCTCCACGTCCCCGGACCGGTACCAGACCGTGTACGCACTTCCCCCCGGCTCCGCTGCCGCTCCGACCGCCGGCCTCCATTTCACGGCCGAGCTGCTGAAATCGCTGGAGGTAGCCGGGGTGGCCCGCGCCCATGTCACCCTGCACGTTGGGCTCGATACGTTCAGGCCATTGGAAGGGACATTCCTCGACGAGCACCGCATCCACCGCGAGTGGTATGAGGTGCCACCTGAAACGGACGCTGCCATCGCTCGGGCCAGGCGGGACGGAGGTCGTGTGGTTGCGGTGGGGACGACCAGCGTCCGTGTGCTCGAGACTGCTGCGCGGGATCGGCTCAGCGCCGGCTGGACGGACCTGTACATCACGCCTCCCCACGCATTCAGGGGGGTCGACGCGCTGGTCACCAACTTCCACCTGCCGAGGAGCTCGCTCGTGGTCCTGGTCACGGCGTTCGTCCAGGCCGGCATGCGCGCCGCGACGACGCTCGAGGCGCGCGACACCCTGCTCGCCGCCTATCGCACGGCGCTGGCCGAGGGCTATCGGTTCTTCAGCTTCGGCGACGCCATGTTCATCGCCTAGGCTGCCAACGTGCCTTCGCCGGTCGCCTTCACCTCTCGGCCCTCCACGGTTGGACGCGCGCGCCTGGGTTCGTTGACCACCCCGCACGGCGTCATCGAGACCCCGCAGTTCATGCCGGTCGGGACCCAGGCCACCGTCAAGGCGCTCTCGCCGGGGGACCTTCACGCGGCAGGCGTCCAGGTCATCCTGGCCAACACCTACCACCTCTCGCTGCGGCCCGGTCATGAGCGGATCGCCCGCCTGGGCGGGCTGCATCGGTTCATGGGCTGGGATGGGCCGATCCTGACCGATTCAGGTGGGTTCCAGGTGTTCAGCCTCGCTCACCTCGGCAGGGTGGACGACGATGGGGTGACCTTTGCCAGCCACCTTGACGGATCGCCGCAGCGCCTGACCCCACAGCGAGCCATGGAGATCCAGGAGGCGCTGGGAAGCGACATCGCGATGGCCTTCGACCAGCTGGTCGACGCGACGCTGCCACCTGCAGAGGTCGCCCTCGCCATGCAACGGACCCATCGCTGGGGCGAACGCTGCATCACTGCCCACACTCGGGCGGACCAGGCGCTGTTCGGGATCGTGCAGGGCGGAGTGGATGCCAATCTCCGTCGCGAGAGCGTCGCCGCGATCGCAGCGCTCCCCTTTGACGGGATCGCTGTTGGTGGCCTGTCAGTGGGGGAGAGCAAGGCGCAGATGGCAGCAACCCTCGAGGTCGTGGCCGAGGCGCTCGCGGATGACCCGCGCGTTCGCTACCTGATGGGCGTCGGCGCGC
>JBDTMU010000005.1:0-20150 GCA_039934115.1 Chloroflexota bacterium
AGCCGTTGGAGTGGCCGACGTCCATGTACTCGATGAAGCGCAGGATGCGGCCGGTCCCCCGGAAGCGACGGGCCATGGGCAGCACGGCATGCTCGTTCCAGCCCCGCTTCACGACCATGTTCAGCTTGATCGGGCCGAGGCGGGCCGCCTCTGCTGCTTCGATCCCGGCCAGCACCCGCGAGACCGGCACCCCGGCGTCGTTCATGCGCATGAAGGTGGGGTCGTCATCGGCGTCGAGGCTGACCGTGACCCGATGCAGCCCCGCCCCCTTCAGTGCCGACGCGTGCTCCGGGAGCAGTACGCCGTTGGTGGTCAGCGTCAGATCCTGGACGCCAGGGATGGCGACCATCATCGCCACCAGCGTCGGCAGCTCGCGGCGGACGAGCGGCTCGCCGCCCGTCAAGCGCACCTTCTCCACCCCGAGACGCGTGAAGATCGCCACCAGCCTCCCGATCTCATCGAAGGTGAGCAGCTCCGCGCGAGGGAGGAAGGCGTGGTCGCGGCCGAAGACCGCACGGGGCATGCAGTACACGCATCGGAAGTTGCATCGGTCGGTGACGCTGATGCGGAGATCGTGGAGCGGCCGTCCGCGGGTGTCGCGGGGCAGCATGGGAAGGGGCTCGGGCATGGGCGCAGATCCTACGCCGGGTGGGGGACCAGCGCCTCCAGGGTGTCGGGAAGGGCGGCCAGGTCGGTCAGCTCGGCGGCCCGCGGCAGGTCGCTTCGCTCGGCGAGGCGGTTGATCCAGACGCAGCGCAGGCCAAGCCGTGCACCCGGCTCGAGGTCGTGGAAGAGAGACGCGGCGACGTGGGCGTGCAGCGCGGGATCGGCCCCCGACTGGGCGAAGAACGCCTCCCAGTGGGGGATGGCGGGCTTGTAGGAGCCGATATCGGAGGCCACGATCCGCAGGTCGACCGGCACCCCGATCGCCTGGAGCGAGGCGTCGAGCAGGTCCGCGTCCGTGTTCGAGAGGATGGCAAGCCGCCAGCCACGCCTCCGCAGCGCCTGCAGGGCCAGGGGAACCTCGGCGAAGACCGGCCAAGCGGGCAGCGAAGCGCCCAGCACATCCTCCTGTCCGACCGGCACCTCGAGGCGGGCGATGCCGGCCACGCTGGCGAGGGTTTCCGCCATCACGTCGCGGTAGGCCATCCCGCGGCCGGCCTGGACCGCCGGCTCCAGCTGGTGGTAGAGGGTCAGCAGGGCGGCCGCGTCCGAATCGGGCCAGAGGCGGGCAATCGAGCCGCGAATTCCGGCCATCCAGTCAACGAGCGTCCCGTAGCAGTCGAAGGTCGCCCATCGGTCGGTCATCGGGCGAGTCTACGGGGCGGTCAGATGCCCAGGCACACCTTGCCGTAGAAGACCGGGATATCGAGCGCCACGTGGATCGCGATCGGCAGCAGCAGGGAGCGAGTCCGGAGGGCCAGCGCGCCCAGGAAGAGCCCCGCCACGGCGGTGGCAGCCATGACCGGCAGGGGCGATCCGGTGAAATCGGTCCCGGCGCCGTGTGCCAGGCCGAAGACGAGTGCCTGCAACGCTAGCGCCGAGGCCGTTCCAGTGACCGGCGCCAACCAGCGCAGGAGCGCTCCGCGATAGACGACCTCCTCCATGCTGGCGTTGGCGAGCGCGAAGGCCAGCGCCGGAGTCAGGCTGAGCAGATCGGGCGAGATGGACGATATCGGTCCGAAGAACGGCTCCGCCAGGATCGGGCCAAGTAGGACTGCGGCAGCCCCGACGGCGGGCAGAGCGGCCAACGAGACGAGGAGCCAAGGGCGCGACGGCCAGCGCAGACCGAGGTCAGCCGGTTGGGCACGCACGATTCGCAGGATCACCGCCACCGACGCGAGCACCAGCAGCGCGCAAAAGGCTCGAAGGACCGCGAACGGAACAAACCGGTCTGCGCAGGTGAGATCTCCGACGAATGCCCCTAGCGGCACCCCGGCCCAGGCCATGTTGAGCGCGACCACAAGACAGCCGGCATAGACCAGGACCAACTTGCCGGGCCGCGCGTCCGGGGAGCGCTGCCCGAGGACGAGGGATGCCAGCAATCCCAGCATGAGCAGCACGATGACAGGCAGGCGCAGCCACTCGACCGCTGCTCCTGCGACGAGGATGACCAGCGGCAACAAGGTGACGGCGGGGACGCGGTTCATGCGAGGCGTGGCAGCATGTTCGCCGATGACGCCCCACGACGCCTTCCTTGACACGCTGCGGGCCGCGGTGGGGACGAGCCACGTCCTGACCGACCCTGACCTGCGTGCCTCATACGAGACCGACTGGACCCGCCGTTGGCGCGGTGAGGCACTGGCCGTGGTGCGGCCGGCGACGACCGACGAGGTGATCGCGGTCCTGCTGGCCTGCGCCGCGGCGGGCGCGGCCGTGATTCCGCAGGGAGGGAACACCGGGCTGGTGGGTGGGTCGGTCCCGCGCGGCATCGCGGACGGCCCCCAGGTCGTTGTCTCGACGCTGCGCCTGCGCGACCTCGAGCCGGTCGACGCACTGGCGGGCGAGGTGACGGTCGGCGCCGGCGTGGCGCTGGCCGCCCTGCAGGCTCATCTGCGTCCCGCCGGATTCGCGTTCGGGGTCGACCTGGGGGCGAGGGACTCGGCGACCATCGGGGGCATGATCGCGACCAACGCGGGCGGGATCCATGTCCTGCGCCATGGGCCGATGCGCGCGCAGCTCTTGGGTGTCGAAGCCGTCCTGGCCGATGGCAGCGTCGTGCGACGCCTACCCGGGATGGTCAAGGACAACACCGGCTACCACCTTCCCTCGCTCCTGGCGGGCAGCGAGGGGACCCTGGCCGTCATCACGCGAGCGCACCTGCGCCTGGTTCCGATCAGGCCGCGGCGGGCGGTCGCCCTGCTTGCCTTGGCGCGGGTGGCAGATGCCGTGTCACTCGCCGGAGGTCTGCGGCGCTCTCTGCCGGAGCTGGCGGCGGCCGAGCTCTTCTTCGATGACGGGATGGAGCTCGTACTTCGCCATGCCGCGGCCGACCGGCCATTTCGCGACCGACACCCGGTCTACCTCCTGCTCGAAGCCGATGGCGACGCCGACCCGAGCGACCCCCTGGCCGACGCCATTGCCAATGTGCCTAGTGTCGACGACGCGGTCATCGCGTCCGACGAGGCAGGCCGCGCCAGGCTGTGGAGCCTGCGGGAGCGCCACACCGAGGCGATCAGCGGCGAGGGGGTCGCGCACAAGCTCGACGTGGCAGTGCCGGTCGCGCGTCTCGCCGAATTCATCGGGCGCGTGCCCGAGCTTGTGGCCGCGACGAGCCCAGGTTCGGCGACCTACCTGTACGGGCACGTCTGCGAGGCGAACATGCACGTGGGGATCATCGGTCCCGCCCCGGAGGACGAATCGGTCGACGACGCCGTGCTGCGGCTGACGGTGGAGATGGGAGGCTCGGTGAGCGCCGAGCACGGCATCGGTGTCGCCAAGCTCGCGTGGCTGGAGGCGGATCGGGGCGCTGCCGACGTGGCCGCGATGCGCGCCATCAAGGGCGCGCTCGACCCGCGCTGGATCCTGAACCCGGGCGTCGTGATGCGGGAGAGCAGATGACGAGCAGCGAGAGACGCCGTATCCTCCGGGCTCTGCGCTTCTCATCCGAAGGGAGAACATCCTTGGGCAAGTTCATGGATATCCACGATGGCTTCTTCGGGGTTACCGCCGAGCAGCTGCAAGCGGCGCACGATGCCGACCTGGCCATCGAGGCCGAGGAGGGCGTTCACTTCGAGCGAGCATGGCTCGACCCGGAGAGCGGCAAGGTCTTCTGTCTCTCGACCGGGCCGTCCAAGGAGGCCGTCATGCGCATCCACCAGCGCGCCGGTCACCCGACCGGCCAGGTGTATGCCCTGCCTGTCGAGGTCTGAGCGCTAGGGCAGGAAGATCAGCTTCAGCCCGGCGACCAGCAGGACAGCTGCCAGCGCGTGGCGGATCCAGGGGGCAGGCATGCGTCGGCTGCCGAGCTGCGACCCGATTGCGCCTCCCACAGCCACGGCGCCCAGCCAGAGTGGAATGGCCGGCGGGAGGCTGCCCACCGACGCCAGGTTGCCGGCGAGACCCGAGATCGAATTGGCCAGGATGAACGCGGCCGAGGTGCCTGCCGCGAAGCGTGTCCCCGCCCAGCCCGCGGTCAGCAGCAGCGGGGTCAGGAAGATGCCGCCACCGGTGCCGGTCAGGCCCGCCAGCAGCCCGATCCCCGCGCCGGCGACAATCGCGCCGAGCCATGGAGCACGCGGTGGGAAGTCGGCTCCAGCTCGAGACGCCGTCCATCCGAATCGCGCCGCCGCCACCAGCAGGACAGCGCCGACCAGGGGCCTATACAGCTCGGTTGGCAGGGTCAGCCCGCCGCCGATGAACGCGGCAGGGATCGATCCCGCCAGGAAGGGCAGCAGCGCCCTGGGTCGCACGTAGCCGGCTCGGGCGAAGCCGATCGTCACGATGCTCGCCACCAGGATGTTGAGCAGCAGCGCGGTCGGCTTCATCACCTCCGGCGCGACGCCGACCAGCGCCATGCTGGCGAGGTAGGCAGAGGCGCCGGCATGGCCGACCGATCCGTACAGCAGCGCGGCGACCAGGAACAGGACGGCCAGCAGGAGCGCCTGTGGCTCCGTCATGTCAGGAAGGCGACTCCGCCGGCTTGCCGTTCACGGCTTCGGCGAAGAGCAGGCCCATCACCCGGGCCACCGTCGGGAAGGCGTGGATCGTATCCGCCAGGACGGCGAGCGGCGTCTGCAGCTTCACGGCCAGCACCGCCTCGTGGATCGCCTCGCTGACCCCCGGCCCGGCCATGAAGACGCCGGCGAGGGTGCTCGCCCCACGATCGACCACGATGGTGACGTGGCCCTCCGCCTCGGCGGCCTCGCCCTTGGCGGTCGATGCCAGGTCGCTGGTCAGCTCCTCGGCGTCGATGCCGCGCTCCTTTGCCTGCTCGAGGAGCAGCCCAACCGAAGCCGCCTCGGGATCGGTGTAGACGGCGCGCGGGATGGCCCGGAAGTCAGGGGTCACGTCCTCGCCCAGCGCGATCCGCGCCGTCAGCTCGCCCTCGTGATGGCTGACGTGGGTATGCATCTCGGGGCCTGCCGGGTCGCCGGCCACGAAGACCCCGGGCGCGATGCGCAGCTGCGCATCGGGCTGCAACTTGCCGGTCGAGGTGTCGACGCCGACACTCTCCAGCGCGAGTCCGGCCAGCGGCAGCGTGCGGCCGATGGCAAGCAGGACCGCCGCGCCCTCCACGCTCGAGCCACCGTCGAGGTCGAACCGATGCCCACCGTTCGTGCCCGCACCCGCGTGCGCCGCCACCGCCCGTGCCCCTGTGCGGATGGTGACGCCGTCGCGCGTCAGCGCGTTGGCGACCGCGGCGGAGGTGCGTTCGTGGTCGCGCGGCAGGATCCGTGAGCTGGGTACCACCAGCGTGACCGGCACGCCATACCGTGCGTAGACCTGCGACAGCTCCACGCCAGTCGGCCCGGCACCCAGGATCAGCAGGCTCTCCGGCAGCTCGCGGGTCGATGTGGCTTCGCGGTTCGTCCAGTAGGGGACCTCTGACAGGCCGGGCAGCTCCAGCACCTTGCTGGTTGAGCCCACCGCGATGATCACGGCGCCGGCCTCGAGCGAGTGCTCGACGTCGTCATGGGTGACGACCACCCGTCCCGGTCCGTCGAGCCGGGCAATGCCGCGCATCGCGACCGCGCCGGCCTTCTCAAGGTCCCTGAGATGGCGTGAGTCATCGGGATAGTCGATCCCTTCGCGGCTGATCATCCAGTCACGTCGCAGGGAGGCCTTCGGCCACGGGTAATCGCCGCCGCCTGCGTGCACCGCCGCCGAGTGGAGGAGGGACTTGGAGGGCATGCACGCGAAGAACGGGCAGGCGCCGCCGAAAAGGTCGCGGTCGACGATCGCCACCGAGGCGCCGAGCGAGCGCGCCTTGAACGCCGCGGCCTCACCCGCCGCTCCGGCGCCGATGATCGCCACATCAAATCTGTCCACTGGCGCAGCATGATAGGGCGGCGTATCCTTCCGACCTTATGAATCCGCTCCGCCTCTCACCGAGCGCCGCCGACCTGTTGTCGCGCCTCGAGGGCGAGCCCTGCGGTTGTACGCGGCGGGGAGCCGCCGCGTAACTTCCCGGCGCCAACCGCGCCGCACGCCTCCGGCTCCTCGCGCCCGCCGATTCGAGACGCCCCGAGGAGGAGCCCGATGTCCCTGTTCAGCCGACCGCTCACCATTCCCGCCACCCTGGCACCGGCCGCTCGGCCGGTCTCTGGCCGCTGGATCGACCCGCGAGCCCAGCGCTTTGGTGCGGCAACGTCCGGTATCACGCTGCTGCTCGCCGTAGCACTCAACGCGTGGCCGATCGTGGCCGCGACCGGCGCCCTGCTCGCACTCTCCGCCGCGCTCGGGACCCGGTGGTTCCCCTTCGCCCGGCCGTGGCCACTGGTTCGTGCGTGGCTGCGCCTTGGGCCGTCCGAGCTGGAGCACGAGCTCCCGCCCCGCTTCGCGCAGGCCCTGGGAGCGACCTTCCTGGCGCTCGGCAGTGGCCTGCTGGCTGCCGGCCTTACGCCGTGGGGCTGGCTGCCGGTGCTGGCCGTGATCGGGCTGCAGGCCCTCCTGGCGGTCACCGGCTTCTGTCTCGGCTGCCGGCTCTTCTTCCTGCGCTGGTGGGTCCCCGACCTGTTTGCGCGGCTGGTGGGGCGCGGAATCCGCCGCGAGGCGCTGATCTACGTGGACGAGGCCTGACCGGAGACGAACACCTGCGCCGGGCGCAGTGCACCGAGGCGCAAGGCGAAGGCCCCTTCGTGCTCGGCGTCCCACGCGACGAGATCGGCGTCGGCGCCGACCTCGAGCACACCTTTTCGCCCGGCCAAGCCCAGGGCTGCGGCGCCTCCTGCGGTGGCAGCGGTGACCGCTTCGTTCACAGTCATCCCGAGCATGGTCGCGCCAAGGCCGATGACCATCGGCATCGCTCCCCACGCCCCGAAGGTGCCGGCATTGCCATCGCTGGCCAGGGCCACGGTCGCGCCGGCGTCGAGGAGGGCACGTGCCGGCGGAAGGCCGCCGCGCATGACGATCGCCGGACCGGGGAGCAAGGTCGCCACAGTCCGAGACCCGGCCAGCGCAGCCACCCCGGCCGCGTCGAGCTGCTCGAGGTGATCCGCACTCGTCGCGCCAAGCCGGACCGCGAGCTCTGCTCCCCCTGAGCGGCTCAGCTGGTCCGCGTGCACACGGGTCCCGAGACCCAGCCCAGATGCGGCGCGCAGGATCCGCTCCGCCGCCTCGAGCGAGAAGAATCCGCGATCGCAGAACACGTCGCAGAATTCCGCGGCTCCAGCTTCCGCCACGGCGGGGAGCATCTCCTCGGCAACGACCGCGGCGTATTCGTCCATGGAGCCGGCCTCGGGCGGGACTGCATGAGCCCCGAGGAAGGTGCGCACCACGTGACCGGAGACAAGCGACGCCGCATCACCGATCAGGCGCAGGGCGCGGAGCTCCTGCGCCGTCGAGAGGCCGTAGCCAGACTTGCACTCGACCGTGGTGGTGCCCGCCGCCAGCTCGGCGCGCAGCCGGGCCTCGATCGCGGAGCGCAGCTCCTCGTCGGACGCGGCTCGCGTAGCCGCCACGGTGCGCAGGATCCCACCGCCGTCATACGGAGCGCCCGCCAGCCGGGCGGCCGCTTCGTCTGACCGGTCCCCCAGGAATGCCGGGTGGGTATGCGCGTTGACCAGCCCGGGGGTGACGAGTGCATCGGCGAGATCAGTGACGGTGTCAGCATCGGGCGCGTCGGCGTGAGCGCCCAGCCACGCGACCCGGCCATCGCGCACCAGGATCGCCCAGGGGAGGACTCCGTCGTATGGCTCCGGCCTGAGGAGTCGGCCGCGCCCCATGAACAGCACCGAATCGGGAGGCATCGGGCCAACCATAGTCCCTACCCGATCTCGGGCTCGGCGATCGGTCGGCGTCGCGGCTCGCCCCCGAATCGAAGGGTGGCAAGCACCAGCCCGACCAGGATCGTGCCCGCGCCCAGCAGCTGGACCACGGACGGCGTCTCGCCCAGCAGGAGCATCGCCAGCAGCACCGAGCCAACCGGCTGGAGGGTCAGGATCACGCTGGTCAGGGCGGCGGGGAGCCGCGGCAGCGAGACGCTGATGATCAGCCAGCCCACGACCTGCGAGGTGAGGGCCAGCAGCAGCAGCCAGCCATGCGCCGGCCAGGTTGGGACGAGGTCCACCTCCCCCAGCGGCAGCCCGATCACGAGCGAGGCCACGGCACCGATCAGGGTGGCCTCGAAGAGAGGCCCGGCCGGCCGCCGCAGGTCGGCATTGCCTCGTCGCAGCACGAGCAGGAAAATGGCGTACGCCAGCCCCACAACCAGGCCCAGGATGACGCCGAGCCCCGGATTCGCGCCGTAGGCCCCCGTGCCGATGACGCCCGAGATGAGGACGACCCCGATCAGCACCACCGGCAGGGCCAGCAGTGTGCGCCGAGGCGGTCGCTCCCCGAGGATCCACCAGGCCAGCACCGCCACAATCACCACCTGGGTGTTGCCGAGCACCGTGGCCAGCCCGGCGCCGACGAGCCCGATGGTGTGGTGCCATATGACGAGGTCAAGCGCCAGGAAGACGCCAGCCAGCATGGCGAGTTGGACCTGGGCGGCTGGCCGCGGGCCGTAGGTGCGTCGCTCGAGATACGCGATCAGCCCCAGCGCCGGCAGGGCGTACGCGCAGCGAAAGATCGCCGCAGTCGCCGGCTCGACGTTCGCGAGCCGCACCAGGATGCCGGAGAACGCAATCGCCATCGCTCCGAGCACCGCAGTCATGACGGGTCGACCGGCAAGGGCACCGAATACGGACGCGATCATCGCTGGGCAGGGTAGCCGAGCGATGTGCATGCGACACTTGTCGCGTGACCGAGATTCCGACCGGGACCGTCACGTTCCTGTTCACCGACATCGAGGGCTCGACGCGCCTTGCCCAGGACCTTGGCGCGGGCTGGCCACCCCTGCTGGAGCGGCATCGCGAGATCGGGCGAGCCGCGTGGGCGGAGCAGGGTGGCGCCGAGATCGGGACGGAGGGCGACTCCTTCTTCGTGGTCTTCACCAGCGCGCCGCAGGCCACCGCCGCAGCCGTTGCAGTGCAGCGCGGCCTGGCGGCGGAGGCGTGGCCGGAAGGCGCTCAGATCCGCAGCCGGATGGGAATGCACACCGGCGAGGGGGTGCTGAGCGGCGGCTCGTACGTAGGGCTCGACGTCCATCGCGCGGCGCGCATCGCCAACGCAGGACACGGCGGCCAGGTGCTCCTCTCGGCCACGACGCGCGCACTGGTCGAGGGGTCACTGCCGGATGGCGTCACGCTGCGCGAGATGGGGGAGCATCGGCTCAAGGACCTGTCGCGGCCGGAGCGGATCTGGGACCTGGTCATCGATGGGATTGCCAGCGACTTCCCGCCGCTGCGCACCCTGAACGCGGTTCCCAACAACCTGCCGATTCAGCTGACCTCGTTCCTCGGTCGCGGGCGCGAGATCGCCGAGGGCCGACAGCTCCTGATCGATGGTCGCCTGCTGACCCTGACCGGGCCGGGAGGCACCGGTAAGACACGCCTCTCGCTCCAGATCGCGGCCGACGCGACCGATCGGTTCCCCGACGGCATCTACTTCGTGCCGCTCGGCACCATCAGCCAGTGGGAACTGGTGCTGCCTACCATTGCCCAGGCGGTTGGCGTCACCGACCCCGGAACCCAGGCGCTCGATCGCCTGGCTGAGCACATCGGCGACAAGTGCATCTTGCTCGTGCTCGACAACTTCGAGCAGGTCAATGACGCGGCGCCGCAAATCGCCGAGCTGCTGGTGCGCGCCGGCAAGGTATCCGTGCTCGTCACGAGCCGTAGCCCGTTGCGTGTCTCCGGTGAACGCGAGTACCCCGTGCCGCCGCTTGGCGTCCCCGATCCCAGGCATCTGCCGGACCTGGAGCAGTTTTCTACCTACGAGTCGGTGGCGCTCTTCATCGAACGGGCCACGGCGGTCCGGCCCGACTTCGCCGTCACCGGCGCCAATGCCCCGGCCGTCGCCGAGATCTGCGTGCGACTCGACGGGCTGCCGCTCGCGATCGAGCTCGCGGCGGCTAGAGTCCGGGTACTGACCGCGCAGGCGATCATGGAGCGGCTCGGCGACCGCCTGCAGCTCCTCTCAGGCGGCTCCCGCGACCTGCCTGAACGGCAGCAGACACTGCGCGGCGCGATCGCCTGGAGCCACGACCTCCTGGACGAGGCCGACCAGCGCGTCTTCGCGCGATTCGCCGTTTTCGCCGGGGGAGCCACCCTGGATGCAGTCCAGCAGGTCGTCTTCGATTCGGATGATTCCGTGGATGCGCTCGACGCCATCGCATCCCTCGTCGACAAGAGCCTCCTCCGCCAGGAGAGCGAACTCGAGGGCGAGCCCCGCTTCCGCATGCTGAGCACTATCCGCGAGTTCGCAATGGGGAAGCTCGCCGAACGAGGTGAGGCCGACGAGATGGGCGATCGGCACGCCGCCTGGGTGCTGTCGTGGGTCCAGGAGGGAATGGCCGCGATCTTCGGTCCGGAGCAGAAGCGGGTCCTCGACCAATACGAGCGCGAGCACGACAACCTCCGAGCCGCTCTGGCGAGGTCGATTGCCCTCGACCACGCAGAGATGGCCATGCGGATCTTCGCTGCCTCGTGGCGCTTTTGGCAGATGCGCGGCTACCTGGCCGAGGCGCGCGAGCATGCTGAGCGGGTGCTGGCCCTGCCCAAGAGCAGGGAGTTCGCGGACGCTCGGGCGGAGGCGCTGGAGGCCGCCGGCGGCATCGCGTACTGGCAGGGAGACCTCGTGTCGGGACGGACCTGGTACCAGGAGGCCGTCGAGCTGGCTCGGGCGTCGGGGGATCCACGTCGGATCGCCAACGCTGTCTACAACGTGGGCTTCACGTTCTCCCTCGAGCGGGAGGACCAGCTGCAGGCTCGGTCACTGGCGCAGGAGGGACTCGACCTGTACCGGGAGCTTGGCGATGAGGCCGGGGTCGGCCGCACGTTGTGGGCGCTGGCCAACACCTATTACTTCTTCGGTGACTTTGCCGGAGGCCTCTCGCTGGTGGACGAGGCGCTCGAGATCTTCAGGCGCATCGGTGATCGCTTCATGACGGGATGGTCGCTCTACATGCGGGGCCTCTACCTGTTGAGCAGTGATCGGGCCGAGATGCGGCGATCGCTTGAAGAGGCACTTCCTCTCTTCACCGAGATCGATGACAAGTCCGGCTATGCCCTCATCTTCGACGCCTTCGCGGCGTTGTACTTCACGGAAGGCGACGTCGAGCGCGCCGTGCGCCTCGCCGGCTTCGCTGACGCCACCGAGCGGAGCACCGGGACGGGCCTGGCCAAGATGAACCGCGACTTCGCCGGCTTCTATCCCAGGGCCTTGATCGCCGATCCGGCGACTGCGGCGAAATATGCCGAAGGGCAACAGCTCACCGTCGAGCAGGCCACGGGGCTCGCCATCCCGACCGTTTGAAGGTGGGTCAGCTGGGGGCGGCGAGGTCTCGGCGCGGGAAGGCCCAGAGGGCGTAGACGACCGGGATCACGATCGCGACCGCCAGGATCAGGAAGTCCAGCGGATCGGCATCGCCGGTCAGGATATTGCCGGGATTGAAGTGGTGGAAGAGCGAGTACTGCTGCGACCAGGCTACTTCCCGCCAGAGCGAGCCCAGGATCTCCAGGAAGTAGTTGATCAATAGGTAGGCCAGCGTCAGCCCGAGGGCGGGCGAGTGCCGGTCGAAGCTGACCGAGGCGGCCAGGCCGAAGGCCGCGAAGGCGGCCCAGAGCATGAGGCCGTTGAGGAAGACCAGTGGCATCAGGCCCAGGTCGAGCTCGTCGGTCACTCCCTGGATGGCCACCCCGATGAGCTGACCTCCCAGCAGCGCAAGCAGGACGATCGCAATGAGGGTGGCCGATGCCACGGCCAGCGTGACGTACAGCGTGCGTCGCGAGATCGGCCGGGAGAGCAGGACCTCCAGCGTGCCGCTCTCCCGCTCGCCAGCGATGGCGCTCACCGTCGAGCCGACGGCGAAGATGCCGACGAAGGCGATGGCGAGGGGATGCTGTAGCCCCAGCGTCAGCGCGCCCGGCAGCGTGAAGAGGCTCCCGGATCCGAAGTTCATGAGCTCCTTCGGAAGCACGCCCGAGTTCGCCAGGTCCTTGAAAGCCGCGGCGAACTGGACGTAGACGATCGGGATCAGGATCCCCCAGCCCAGCGCGGCGATCACGACCGCCGCCAGCCGGACCCGGTTCCAGCGCAGTGTCTGGAGGTAGAGGCGGAGATTCAACCGCGCTGCTCCTCGCTTGCATCGTCGCCCGCGTAGTACTCGAGGAACGCCTCCTCAAGGCGGGCCGGCTCGATCGTGAGATCTTCGAGCGAGGGGGAGGCGATGGCGCGCACGAAGCCGGAGACGTCGCCCAGCAGGGTGGCCCGCAAGCGATCGCCCACCACCTCCACGTCCGCGAGGCCGGGGATGCCGGTGAGGTCGGGGGCGGCGCCTCGCCAGCGCAGCTCGACCTTCTTCTTGCGACGCGCGAGCAGATCCTCGACGTTCTGGAGCGCCATCAGGTGACCGGACCGGATGATCGCCACCCGGTCGCAGATGCGCTCCACCTCCGACAGGACGTGGCTCGAGAAGAAGATCGTGCGGCCCTTTGCCCGCTGGTCGTCCATCAGCGCGTAGAAGGCGTGCTGCATCAAGGGATCGAGCCCCTCCGTGGGCTCGTCGAGGATGGCCAGCTCCGGGTCGTGCTGCAGAGCCTGGATCACGCCGATCTTCTGCCGCATCCCGCGCGAGTAGTCGCGCACCTTCCGACGCAGGACCGATGCGGGCATCTGCAACCGCTCGCAGAGCTCCTCGCGCATCGCCGATCCCCGGTCCTGTAGAGCGGCGAGGTACTCGAGCGCATCGGCTCCGCTGAGGGAGTCGTAGAGAGCGATGCCACCGGGAAGATAGCCGGTCCGCCTCCGAATCTCGACCGAGTCGGCCACCACGTCAAGACCGAGCACCGAGGCCGAGCCGCGGGTCGGATGCAGAAAGCCGAGCAGGGTGCGGATCATTGTCGACTTGCCCGCGCCGTTCGGCCCCAGGAAGCCGAAGATCTCGCCCGGCATGACGTCCAGCGTGAGATCGACGAGCGCCTCCACGTTGCCGTAGTGCTTGGTCAGGGCATCAGTGGCGATCGCCACCGGAGGCGTGCCCATCGGCTCGGGGTCCATCGAGGCCAATCTACACCGATGCCGGCGGGCCGCGAGGGGTTAGTGCTCGCGCCGGACCCGGTGCTACACTTTGCCTCCCGAACCGCCACGCGCCGACCGCTGCGGCGGTTCGTCGGTGTCACCCGTTGGAACGCCAGGAACTGCCCGATGAAGATCGCTGTCCCCCGCGAGACCACGCCCGGCGAGACGCGCGTGGCGCTGACTCCGCAGGCCGTCGTCGCCCTCCTCGAGGATGGCGTAGCGGTGGTGGTGCAGTCGGGCGCCGGCGACGCATCCTTCATCAGCGACGAGGCGTTCCGCGAGGCCGGAGCCACCATCGTGCCGGACGCTGCCGCGCTGTACGGCGAGGCCGATGTTGTGGTTCGCGTGGGACGGCCCTCGGACGAGGAGACCGGCATGCTGCGCTCCGGCGCGATCATCATCGGCACGCTCGGCACGCTCTCGAATCCGGAGCTGGCACGGCGCCTGGCCAAGACCGGCGTGACGGCCATCAGCATGGATTCCATCCCGCGCATCACGCGGGCGCAGAGCATGGACACGCTCTCCTCCCAGGCCACCGTTTCCGGCTACAAGGCGGTCCTGCTGGCGGCCGAGCGGCTCCCGAAGTTCATGCCGCTGCTGACCACCGCGGCGGGGACGGTCCGGCCGGCGCGTGGGATCGTGATGGGTGCCGGCGTGGCGGGGCTGATGGCGATCGGCACCGCTCGACGCCTGGGGGCAGTGGTCGAGGCAACCGATGTGCGGCCGGTCGTCAAGGAACAGGTCGAGAGCCTGGGCGGAATCTTCATCGAGGTCGAGATGACCGAGGAGGAGAAGGCCAACGCCGAGACCGCCGGTGGCTACGCCCGCGAGATGAGCGACGACTACAAGGCTCGGCAGGCCGCGCTCATCGCCGAGCGCGTCAAGGAGGCGGATTTCGTGATCACCACCGCCCTGATCCCGGGGCGCCCCGCCCCGCGCCTGGTCACCGACGCGATGGTCGCCTCCATGAAGCCCGGCAGCGTCATCGTCGACATGGCCGCGGAGGCGGGCGGCAACGTCGAGGGGACCGAGGCCGGCAAGGAGGTGGTGAAGCACGGCGTGACCATCATCGGCCTCACCAACCTGCCTGCCACCATGCCCGGCAGTGCCACCGCCATGTATGCCAAGAACATGCAGACGCTGCTGAAGCACCTGATCAAGGACGGCGCCATCGCCCTCGACTTCACCGATGAGATCACCCGTGGCGCGACCATCACCCACGGCGGCAAGGTGGTCAACGAGGCGACCGCCAAGGCGTTGGGGATCGAGGTTGCGGAGCCCGCGCCGGCGAAGGCGCCGGCAGCTAAGGCGGGAGGCGCGGCATGAACGAGGTGGTGCAGACCCTCTCCACCGAGGCATTGCTCCAGGCGCTCTTCGTGTTCGTGCTGGCCGCGTTCGTCGGCTACGAAGTGGTGAGCAAGGTGCCGACCATGCTCCACACCCCGCTCATGTCCGGCGCCAACGCCGTGCACGGCGTGATCGTGGTCGGGGCGATGCTCGTCGCCGCCTCGGCGGAGGGCCCGCTTCGGATCGTGCTGGCACTGCTCGGCGTGATACTGGGCACGATCAACGTGGTCGGCGGCTTCGTCGTTACCGACCGGATGCTCGAGATGTTCAAGCGCCGCCCGGACGCCAAGCCATGAGCGCCCTGGAAATCATCACCTTCTTCGTATACCTGGTCGGGTCAGTCAGCTTCATCCTTGGCCTCAAGTTCCTCTCGTCTCCCGTCTCGGCACGACGCGGCAACCGCCTGGCCGCAACCGGCATGGCGATCGTAGTGGGCTGGGTCTTCATCACCGAGTTCCTGCTCCGCGACGGCGGGCTGTCGACCGTCTGGATCCTGGCCGTGGGCATCCCGATCGGAGCGCTGATCGGTGGAGTGGGAGCCCGCCGGGTGCCGATGACCGCCATGCCGCAGATGGTCGCCATCTTCAACGGCGCAGGCGGTGGCGCCGCAGCGCTGGTTGCCGCTGCCGAGTTCCTGCGCGATGCGGGCGATTCCGGCCCCCTGCTGCCGGTCACGTTCATGGTCGCCACGCTGCTCGGCGCGGTCATCGGCTCCGTCTCCTTCACCGGCTCGATCATCGCCTTCGGCAAGCTCCAGGGGATCGTCTCCGGCCGCCCGGTCACCTACCCCGGCGACAAGATCGTCACTGGCGCCGTGGTTGCCGGAATCCTGGTCCTGGGCGTGGTCCTCACCCTTGTCACCAACAGCGTCCCCCTCTTCCTCTTATTCGTGGCGCTCGCCCTGGTGCTGGGTGTCGCCGCGGTGATGCCGATCGGCGGGGCCGACATGCCGGTCGTCGTCAGCCTGCTCAACGCGTACACGGGCATCGCGGTGGCCGCGACCGGCTTCGTCCTCAACAACTACGCCCTGCTCGTGGCGGGGACCCTGGTCGGCGCATCGGGCACGATCCTCACCCAGCTGATGTGCCGGGCCATGAATCGGTCCATCTTCAACGTCCTCTTCGGCGCCTTCGGAACCGCCGGGGGAGGCGCGACAGCTGGCGCGGCGGGCGACCAAGACGTGCGCGAGATCAGTGCCGATGACGCCGCGGTGCTGATGGCCTATGGCAAGAAGGTGATCATCGTGCCCGGCTACGGGATGGCCGTGGCCCAGGCGCAGCAGGCCGTGCGCGAGCTGAGCGACCTGCTCATCGCCAAGGGCGTCGAGGTCGAGTTTGCGATCCACCCAGTCGCCGGCCGAATGCCCGGCCACATGAACGTGCTCCTGGCCGAGGCGAACGTGCCCTACGACCGTCTCAAAGAGATGGACGAGATCAACGACGACTTCCAGAACGCGTCGGTCGCCCTGGTGATCGGCGCCAACGACGTCACCAACCCTGCCGCCCGGACCGATACCTCCTCGCCGATCTACGGCATGCCGATCCTCAACGTGGACCAGGCCGAGCACGTGATCGTCCTGAAGCGCTCGATGGCCGCTGGCTTCGCCGGGATCGACAACCCCCTCTACGCCGATCCAAAGACGACGATGCTCTTCGGGGATGCCAAGAAGAGCGTCGAGGCGCTGGTCACCGGAGTGAAGGCTGCCTAGCCATTGGTCGGCTGGGCGGATACCACCATGGGTAGTACAACAGCACGCATGAGGCCCCAGCCGCCCCCAGAAGGGTCCGTTTCTACCGATCTGCCTGAGCCGGAGCTTGCCGACGTGATCGAGCGAGTGCGGGAGCTGATGGCGCGATGACCGATCGTTGGGTCGTCCTGGACGTGGGCGAGACGATCATCGATGAGACGCGGGTGTGGTCGATCTGGGGGGACATGCTCGGCATCCCGCTGCTCACCTTCATGGCGGGCTTCGGAGCGGTGCTGGCTCGCGGCGGCGAGCACCGCGACGTGTTCGAGCTTTTCAACGTCGCCGATTGGCGCACGGCCTGGCCTGAGCACGAGGCGATCTACGGCGGCTTCCAGCCGGACGACCTCTACCCCGACGCCATCCCCGCCATGGACGCGCTGCGAGAGCGAGGGTACCGCGTTGCGGTGATCGGCAACCAGCCGACCAGCCGCACCGAGGAGCTGCGCCGGATCGGGGTCCAGGCGGATGTGATCGCGATGTCGGCGGAGATGGGCGTCGCCAAGCCCTCGCAGGAGTTCTTCCAGCGCGTCCTCGAGCTCCTCGCGTCGCCACCGGCGTCAGCGGTCGCCTACGTCGGCGATCGGGTCGACAACGACGTGCTGCCGGCGGTCGTGGCCGGGATGCGTGCCGTCTGGATCCGCCGCGGACCATGGGGCTTCATCGAGCGGCTGCCGGAGGGGGTTCACCCGGCGCTGATGGTGGACTCGCTGACGGAGCTGGCGGAGCGGATCGAGGACGCCTGGTCGGGCTTGCCCGAGGCCGAGGTCAGCGACTAGACTTCGGTCAAGGCCCTCGTGGGCCACGGCCGGAACCGGGCCGTTATCGCCGGACCTGAGGTGGAGACTGCGCAACGCTGCGTGGTCTCCTTTCTTGTGAATTGCGCCTATGCGTGAGGTCGTGCGTGGACGTCTGGGTGGCAGGGACCGTATTCGCCGTCAGCTACCTGGCCATCGCCACGGAGCGGTTCGACCGCACCCTGGTCGCGTTGCTCGGCGGACTGCTCCTCATCCTGCTCGGGGTTCTCGACCAGCACGCCGCCTTCGCCGCGATTGATTTCAACGTCATCTTCCTGCTGGCGGGGATGATGGTGATCGCCAGTGCCCTCGGCCGCACCGGCTTCTTCGAGTGGCTGGGGATGCAGGCCGTGTACGCGTCCCGCGCCGAGCCGTTCCGGCTGCTCATCCTGCTGGCGCTTGTCACCGCGGTCCTGTCAGCCTTCCTGGACAACGTCACCACCGTTGTGCTGATGGCGCCGGTCGCCCTCGTCACGGCGCGACGCCTCGAGGTGTCACCGTATCCCTTCCTCATCACCCAGATCGTGGCCTCCAACATCGGCGGGACCGCGACGCTGATCGGCGATCCGCCGAACATCCTGATCGGATCGGCGGCTGGCCTCGACTTCGGCGCGTTCCTGACGAATCTGGGGCCGGTCGTGGTGCTGATCCTTGGGGCATACCTCGCGACACTCCGCCTCCTCTTCAAAGATGGGCTGTCGGTATCAGGCGACCGACGAGAGGCAATTCTCGCCGGTCCACGCGAAGAGCTCATCCGTGACCGACCACTCTTGGTGAAGTCGTTGGCGATCCTCGCCTTGATCACGGTCGGCTTCCTCTTTCACGCGGCCCTCGGCCTCGAGGCCGCAACTGTGGCACTGCTCGGCGCGACCCTGTTGCTGCTGATCAGCGGCCTCGACCCGCACGAGGCATTCCGCGACGTCGAGTGGACCACGCTCCTCTTCTTCGTGGGCCTCTTCATCCTGGTCGAGGGCGTGGTGCAGGTCGGCATCATCGGGGCTGTCGCCGACGCGCTGGCACGCGCAGGTGGCGACATTCGCCTCGTCGCGATCGGGCTGGTGTGGGTGTCGGCCGTCGCATCGGCAATCGTCGACAACATCCCCTACACCGCGACCGCCATCCCCATCGTGGAGCGTCTCATCGCGGATGGCCTGCCTGCCCAGCCGCTCTGGTGGGCTCTGGCGCTGGGAGCCTGCCTCGGTGGGAACCTGACCCTCGTCGGTGCCTCCGCGAACATCGTTGTTGCCAACGTGGCCGCGCGAAGCGGCTATCCGATTCGTTTCATGGAATTCCTGCGCCACGGGGTGGTGGTGGTCCTGGAATCACTGGTGATCGCCAGCATCTACCTCTGGCTGCGCTACCTGCTCTAGGGATCCGATGGAGCACCCGCCCGTCCTCTTCCAGCTCTTTGCCCTCCTCCTTGCTGCAAAGATCGGCGACGAGCTGTTCAAGCGCATTGGCCAGCCCGCCCTGGTGGGGGAGATCCTCGGCGGACTCGTCGTTGGACCGGCGGTGCTCGGCTGGTACGAGGTGACGGTCGAGACGGAGCTGTTCGCGCAGATCGGCGCCGTCCTGCTGCTCTTCGAGGTGGGCGTTCACACGCGGGTCGGAGACATCGTGCGCGTCGGCTCCACGGCGCTGGCCGCGGCGGTGCTCGGCGTCATCGTGCCGTTCGTCGGCGGCTTCCTCCTCGGAGGTGCATTCGGCCTCGAGACGGACGGCCGCCTCTTCCTGGCGGCCTCGCTCACGGCGACCTCGGTCGCGGTCAGCTCGCGGGTGTTGAATTCACTGCGCGCCCTCACCTCCATCGCCGGGCGCACGATCCTCGCCGCGGCCGTCATTGACGACGTCCTTGGCCTGCTGGTCGTGGGGGTCGTCACGGGTCTCGCCGCGGGCGCGATCGACCTGCCGCACATCGCCCTCGTGCTGCTCTTGGCTGTCGCCTTCATCGTGATCGTCCTGGCCGCCGGAACCGGCATCCTCCGTCGTCAGCGGTCGCTGCTCACCGTGCCGCGGTTCGCCGAGACGCCGTTCCTGCCGGGGATGATCATCATGCTCGGACTGGCCGCGCTCGCCGCGCAGATCGGCCTCGCCGCCATCATCGGCGCCTTCCTGGCCGGCACGGTCGTCGGCGAGTCGGCAGAGCAGGAGGCGCTCGAGGTGGAGACGGCACCGGTTGCCGCGTTCTTCACGCCGTTCTTCTTCGGCTTCATCGGTGCGCAGATCGACCCGTCCGCCTTCGCCAGCTGGCACGCCGTGCTGCTCGTCAGCGCACTCCTCGCCGTTGCGGTGGCCACGAAGTTCGTGGGGGTCTTCCTCGGGGCGTTGGGCGGCGGTTGGCGGCGCGCCGTGGTGATCGGTTGGGGGATGGTCCCGCGCGGCGAGGTCGAGATCGTCATCGCCGGTCTCGCCCTTGCGTCGGGGGCCTTTGGCCACGAGACGTATGCCATCGTGATCGCGATGGTGGTCCTCACCATGGTGTTGGCGCCGCCCGCGCTTGGGCCATTGATTCGCTGGGCAGGGGCCGGAGACCAAGCCGCCATACCTGCAACCGTCCTCTGATACTGGGAGGCCCCTCGCGGACGAGGGGCCTCCCAAACAGTCCAGACCGACCGCGACTTATTCGCCCTTGGGCGAGATCTCCACGGTCGGCTTGACCCAGTCGGTCCCGGTCGCGTCCTCGAGGCCCTCGCGGGCCGCGTCGGCGAGATCGGTGCGGAAGGCCCCATCGGCCGGCTCCGCCTTCAGGATCTGACCGGCAATAGCGGTTTCGATCGTCTGCGCCCAGGCGTCCGGGTCCAGGGCGCCGATGCCGTCCGGTGACGGCCAGTAGAGGTTGTTGACCTCGTTCATCATCCAGGCGAGGTGCCCCTTGCCCCAGACGCTGCCGTGATCCAGTGCGTACTGGACGCAGTCATCGGGGTTCTCGCGGCAGTAGATCCAGCCCTTGAACGAGGCGCGCAGGAACCTGGTGGCGA
>JBDTMU010000006.1:0-19677 GCA_039934115.1 Chloroflexota bacterium
ACGGACCTCGCCTGCTGCTGCTCCACGGCTACGCCTCGAACTCCCAGGCGTGGCGTGCGGTGATGGACCGCCTGGATGGACGCTTCCAGATGGTGGCGGCTGACATACCCGGCTTCGGCTGGAGCACGAGGTTCCCGACCCACCCCCTTACTGGAGACGCCTACGCGGAGCGACTCGTTCGCATACTCGACGCCTTGGGCTGGGAGCGTGCCGATGTCGTCGGCCAGTCGTGGGGCGGCGGGCTGGCCCTGCGGCTGGCGGCAGCGCACCCCGACCGTGTCGCCCGCCTCGTGCTGGTCGCGACGGTCGATCCCAGCCGCACCCTGTGGCTCGGGACGGCAGGCCTCCGCCTGGGGATCCGCTTTCCCTTCCTGGCGCGCATTGCCGTGGCTCGTGCCCAGCGGGTTGCGGCGCGAGCAGCGGGGGTCCGGCCGCGCCAGCTGGCGCGGGCGTATGTCGAGCCACTGCGGCTGGCAGGGACCGCCGCTTTCCTGGATCGATTCGTGGCCGAGCATGCGACTTCGTCACATCTCGACCTGGCGCGCATCGCCTCGCCGACGCTGGTGATCGGGCCGCTCGAGGACCGGGTGGTGCTGCCTGAGGTGACCCGATCGGTGGCGGCACGCATCACAGGCTCGCGGTACGTGCCGCTCCCCGGTGTCGGCCACTCGGTTGCCTCCGAGGCGCCGGATCTCGTCGCCGACCTGGTCACCGAGTTCCTCGCCGAGGACCGGTAGGCTTCCCCACATGCCGCGGGCGCCAGGTTGGGGAAGCCCTGTGGACAAGGACGAATCGGCCTCGAAAAGTCGGGGATAAGTGGGCTTGCTGGTCCCTGAGCAGCCGGGCTATCCTTCGGTCGTCCCGAAGGGGCCGCGATACCAGATCACGAGATTGCATCAAGCGTTCTGGTACCGGTGTGGCAGTCTCGCACTGCGGCGCCGGGCGCAGTTCCTTCGGGACATTCCTTGTCCGCTTGCGATCCAGCAGGCTAGGCGGGAACCTGCTCCACCACGACCGCTTCGATCTCCTCGGCGCTCGAGAGCACGACAAGCGGGTTGAATCCCTCGGCTGCAAGGCCATCGAGCGACGCGCGCATGCGCGCATGCTGGCGCCGGATGGCGGCGGGCGGCAGGCGCCGATCGGTTCGCGCCGCGTTCCGCTCCAGGCAGGTGGCCAGCGGCAGGTTGAAGACGATCGCGGCGGCCGGGCGTCCCACCCTCCTCGCCACCGCCAGCAGCTGCTGGCGGGCCCAACCCTCGACGCTGGTGGCGTCGACCACGGTCAGCCTGCGGCGGGCGAGGCGCATCGCCAGCGCCGTGTGCAGCAGCTCGAAGGCCGCATCGGTCGCCGTCTGGTCGTTGGCATCATCGGCCACGAGGGCTCGCAGCGCATCGGAGGAGAGCACCTGGGTGGGCAGGAAGTGGCGCGCCGCGAACGTGCTCTTGCCCGAACCGCTCGGACCGACGAGGACGACCATGGCGTCGCCGGGGAGGCGCACAATCACACGCCGTCACTCCAGCGCGAGAGGGGAGCCAGGAGCTCGGATCCCTCGTTCCGCACGTTGTTGACCGCCGGTGAGACGGCGTAGGCATCCAGCGATCCGTCAGGGGCGGGGCGCAGCAGCGACCGCAGCTCGGTGGGCGGCGTCGTCTCGCTCAGCCATGCGTCCCAGGCACTCGTATCGAGCACGACTGGCATCCGGTCATGGAGGCGCGCCACCAGCTCGTTGGGATCGGTGGTCAGGATGGAACAGGTGTAGAGGCGCGCCGCCGTCTCGGGGTCGCGCCAGATTGACCAGATGCCGGCAATGGCGAGCGGTTGGCCGTCGGATCGGCGTATCGCGAATGGCTCGGAACGGACGACTCGGCCCGTGGCGGGATTGCGTTCGCGTCGCCATTCATAGAAGGCATCGGCCGGGATGATGCAGCGGTGGCGGGCATATGCGGAGCGGAAAGCCGGTGAAGTCTCCACCGTCTCCGCCCGCGCGTTGATCAGGCGGGCGCCGCCCTTGGCGGTCTGGGCAAAGAATGGGACGAGACCCCAGCGGAAGGCGTCGACCGTCCGCTCTCCGTGGTGCTCCACGACGGCCGCCACCTCGTCGGTGGGGGCCACATTGAATCGGTCACCGGGGACGTCGGCTGCTGGCCGCGCGTGGAAGATGCGGGCCAGCTCCTCGGCCGAACGCGGCTGGGCGAATCGACCGCACACCGTCTGGGCTCAGGCCTCGGAGGCAGCGCACTCCTGGCACATGGCCGCGTCGGGGATCGGTGGCTGCGGCGAGCCGGTGGCGCGGGGCAGCGTCCGCCCGCAGATCGTCTGCTCGGGGTCGCGCTGCAGATGCACCTTGGAGAACTGCCGGTCCGGCAGCCGCCATGTCACGTAGCGTCGTTCGTTCGTCGTGGTCGGCGTTGTCATCTTGATCCTTGGCGCGGTGAACCGCGGGGGTCCGCGGCGGGGACGCGTATTGTGCCCGAAATCGGGCTCCAGCACAAGCAGGGCGGGGCGCACGGAGGCCAAGACGGGCCATCGCGCGGGGCGCCATGATGTCGGCGTGACACGGATCGGCATCCTGACCGGCGGCGGCGATGTGCCGGGGCTCAACTCCATCATCAAGAGCGTCGTGTATCGCGGCTGGGAGATCGGCTGGGAGACGATCGGCATCCGGCGCGGCTGGAGAGGCCTGACCCACCTTGGCCCAGCCGGCACGTCCGATGCCGAGTTCGTGCTCGGGCTCAATCGCGAGAACACGCGCAGGATCGATCGGAGCGGCGGGACCATCCTGCATACATCGCGCACGAACCCCGCCCGCATGAAGCTCGACAACCTGCCCGAGCACCTCGATTCCGCGCGGCTGGCCGGTCTGCAGGCCGCCGAGGATCGGTATGACCTGACCCCGGTGGTGCTCGAGAACATCGAGCGCCTCGGCCTCACCCACCTGGTCGTCATCGGCGGCGACGACACCCTGGGATACGCCGACCGGCTCTCGCGCGAGGGGGTTCCGCTAGTTGCGATCCCCAAGACCATGGACAACGACGTGCAGGGGACCGAGTACTGCGTCGGCTTCTCGACCGCCGTAACGCGAGCCAAAGAGCTCATCAACCGGCAGCGCACCACGCTGGGCAGTCACGAGCGGATCGGCGTCTTTCGCATCTTCGGGCGCAACAGCGGCTATACGGCGTGGTACGCCGCCTATGTCACGAGCACGCGGTGCGTCATCCCCGAGGCTCCGTTCGACCTGGATCGGCTGGCCACACTGCTGGCAGAGGACCGAGCGGCCAACCCGAGCCGCTACTCACTGGTGATCGCCTCGGAGGGCGCATCGTGGGTTGGCGGATCGCTCCAGGAGAACGGGGAGCCGGACGCCTACGGCCACCGTCGACCGGTGAACGTCGGGTCTGTCCTGGCAGAGGAGCTGCGTCAGCGGACGGGTATCGAGACGGTGCACTCTGACCTGACCTATGACCTGCGCAGTGGCGATCCGGACGCACTCGACCAGATGGTCGCGACCACCTTCGCCAACGTGGCGGTCGACCTCCTGGCCGATGGCCTGACCGGGAGGATGGTCGCGATTCGCGACGGCAAGTACTCGCATGCCCCCCTGCCAGATCCGGCACTTGGGCCGCGCCACGTGGACGTCGAGTCCATGTACAGCACGGACCGATTCCGGCCTCTGTACAGCCATCGCCTGGGAATGCCCCTCCTGCTGGGATCCTCGATCGAGCCCTAGGGTCGCTCGGTTGGGTTCCAATGGCCCGGACCGAATCGGGCCGTTCGGCCCTGCCTGGGGCTGGGTGCCTCCGGCACCGTGTGGCAAACGACGCCACACGAGGAATCCGATGCGACGCGCCCTGGCCTATTTCGCCGCCTTCACCGGGATGGGAGCACTTTTCGCCGGCACCCTGCTGCTGGCGGTCATCGTGGTCGGCATCCCACCGTCGGCGGGAACGGGGAATGGGACCCAGCTGCCGAGCGCATCGAGCGGGCCGGCGGGCATGATCGAGATCCACGCCTTCGACCTGGGATTCAATCCGTCGGCCGTCTCCGTCGCTCAGCCGGGCGAGTACATTGTGCATTTCATCAATGACGGCGGAGTTCTGCACGACCTGACCTTCGATGACGGAACCGTCATCACGGCCGATGCGCACCAGACGACGACGGGCACGATCACGATTCCGGCCGCGGGGATGGCGTTCCACTGCTCGGTCCCCGGCCACGCCGACGCGGGCATGACCGGCATGGTGGCCATCGGGGAGCAGGGCGCTCCCCAACCGGCGCAGACGATGACCGCCGAGCAGATGCGCGACCACGATGCCGCGCGGACGGCGGCCTTCCCGGCGAACACGGAGGGAAAGGGCGGCGTACCGCTCGAACCGACGATCCTTCCCGATGGCACCAAGCAGTGGGAGCTGACGGCATCGGTCCTTACGTGGGAGACCGAGCCTGGCAAATCGGTCGAGGCCTGGGGCTACAACGGCATGGTCCCAGGTCCGGAGCTGCGCGCGGAGGTCGGTGATCGAGTCCGCATCGTCCTTCACAACGAGCTGCCGGCGCCGACCACGATCCACTTCCACGGCATGCTGATCCCCAACGCGATGGATGGCGTGCCCGTGATCAGCCAGCCGGCAGTGATGCCGGGCGAGAGCTTCACCTACGAGTTCACGGTGCGCAATGCCGGCACGAACATGTATCACAGCCACTTCATGGCCCAGCGCCAGGTCCCGCTCGGGCTGCTCGGCGCGCTGATCATCACCGACCCCGACGACAAGGCCGATCCCGCCTCGGACATCGACTACGCCATGGTCCTCAACGACGGGCCGCTCGGCTTCACCCTCAATGGCAAGTCATTCCCGGCGACTGAGCCGATCGTCGCCACGCTCGGCCAGGTGGTCCGCGTGCGGTACATGAACGAGGGGCTGCAGATCCACCCGATGCACCTGCACGGGATCCCGCAGCTGGTTATCGCCAAGGACGGCTTCCTGCTGCCGGACCCGCACTACGAGGACACTGTCCTCGTCGCCCCGGGGGAGCGGGTCGACGTCCTCATCAATGCCACCGAGCTCGGCATCTGGGCCTTCCATTGCCACATCCTGACCCACGTCGACAGCGACGAGGGGATGTTCGGGATGGTCACCGCCCTGATTGTGACGGCCGAGTAAGCCGCAGCCGCGCAGACCGTCTAGGTCTTCGACTCCGCCCTCTGCCTGCGCGCCGAGCGCTCGGCGCACGCAGCCACGAACGATACCCACAGGCGCTCAAAGACCGGTGGTGACGACTCGGTTCGCTCCGGGTGGCACTGCACCCCTACCAGCCAGCGGTCAGGATCGGCCGACTCGACGCCCTCCACCAGCTGGCCAGCGTCCGGGTGCTCGGCCACGGCCGAGATCCGCAAGCCGGGCGCCAGGCGATCGGTAGTGATCGCCTGGTGGTGGTAGCTGTTGACATCCAGGTCGCCGGAGTCGCCCAGGATCGCAGCCAAGCGGGAGCCATCGGTGAGCTCGAGCCGATGTCGCGTCACCTCCGCCGACGGGTACGCCGCGCTCTCGTGGCCGTCGAGATGCTGGACCAGGGAGCCACCCGCGAAGACATTGATCGCCTGGAGGCCGCGGCAGAGGCCGAGGATCGGCACGCCAGCCTTCGTCGCAGCACTGAATGCCTCGTCCTCGAGCGCATCGCGCCCGGGCTCGACGTTCCGTGAGCCGGCCGCGGCCTCCCCGTAGCGAGAAGGGTCGATATCGGCCCCACCGGACAGGAGCAGACCGTCCATCTTGGCAAAGGCCGCCGCCCGGTCAGCCGCGGACGCATGCTCGTCGAGCGGCAGCGGCGTCGCTCCCGCCCGCTCGAGGGCCTCGAGGTAACGGCGGTTCTTGAGCTCAGCCACTGACGGATCGCTTGTTGCCGCGGGATCGGCGAGGGTGGTGACGATGCGCGGCCGATCCATGCGGTCATCCTACCGCCGCCGCTTGACTCTTGACGGGGACCGCGGTGGCCGCGCATAGTACGCGAGACGATATAGCGGGTCACGCTATATCGGCCTACGACCGATGGGAGGCGCAACCCTGGGAACCGACCGATCCACGAATGACCTCGGCCGGTTTGCCGAGCCGGCCCTCCTCATCCTCGTGAGCCTCGCCGACGCCCCCAAGCACGGCTACGCGATCATGACCGACGTCAACACCTTCGCCGCCAGCCCGATCGGCCCCGGCACCCTGTACGCAGCCCTGGCACGTCTCGAGCGGCGCGGGCTGATCGGGCCGATGGGCCCCGAGGACCGCAGGCGACCCTACCGATTGACGGCCGCCGGCTCCGAAGCACTGAGCAGCCATCTCGCCGAGATGCGGCGGCTGGTCCAGGTCGGGCGGGCGCGTCTGGGCGCCGCGAACGGCTGACGATGGCAGCTCCCGCGCCGGCGGTCGGCCTCGTCCTGCGGGCGTACCCGCGACGCTGGCGCGAGCGCTACGGGGCCGAGATGGCCGCGCTGCTCGCCGAGCGCGAGCCCGGCTGGCGAGACCTGTTCGACCTGGCGCGCGGTGGCATTGACGCGCGGCTGCATCGGCTGGTGACGCCGCCAGTTCAGTTGGTCGCAGCGATGCCGCGCAGGGAGGTCCTCATGGCTGTGCCCGTTCCGCGACCCTATGGCGTAGTCGACAAGCAGCCGATCGGCGAGATGAGCCGGCGCGCCTTCTTGGGCCGCATGCTGGCTGTCGGAACGGGAATCCTCGCGCTCGAATTCATCGGCGGGACGATTGCGTTCCTCTGGCCGCAGCTGCGCGCCGGGCTGGGCTCCAGGTTCTCGGTCGGCACCCTGGCGGACATCATCGCCAAGCAGCCCTCCTTTGCCAATGGCTGGCCGTATGCGGTAGCACCCACCAGATCGTTCCTGATCAACGTCCCCGCCGCGAAGGAGCTGGCCCTGGGACACGACGCCTCGATCGCGAACCCGACCGCCGACCAGTTGCTGGCCCTCTACCGCAAGTGCCCGCACCTTGGCTGCCAGGTCCCGGGCCTGTGCGACGAGCTCAAGCGATTCACATGCCGCTGCCACGGCAGCACCTACAACATCCTGGGCGAGAAGCTCAAGGAGGGGCCGGCGCAGCGCGGCATGGATCGCTTCGCAGTTGAGATCAACGCGAACGGGGTGGTCGTCATCGACACCTCGCAGTACACGTTCGGGGCCCTTGACCGCCAGGACGTCAAGTTCCTCAGCTTCGTGGATGCGGCCCCATACGATCGCAAATGCAAATAGGCCGATGACTCGGGCCTGCCGCTAGATGACGTTCAGCTCCCGATACGGCTGATTGGCGGCGATCCGCTCGTAGCCGAGCGGCCGCACGTCGATCGTCTCGTAGTCGCCCGTGGCGATCCACTCGGAGAGCGCACGCCCGGCGGCGGGGGCCTGCTGCAGGCCGTGCCCCGAGAAGCCGTTGGCGAACAGGAAGTTGGGCAGGTCCGGGTGCGGTCCGATCACGGCGTTGTGGTCGAGCGTGTTGACCTCGTAGTGGCCGGCCCACGCGTCGAGCAGGCGGATGGCCTCGAAGGCCGGCACGCGGTGAGCAATCGCCGGCCAGATCACCTGCTCGAACCACGACCGATCGACCTCGAGGTCGAACGTGTCGGGGTCCGGCTGCTCGCCGTGCGGGGAGGAGCCGGCGATGTAGTTCGGCCCCTCCGGCCGGAAGTAGACCCCGGACGTGTCGATCGTCAGTGGGCTGGCGACGCGCGTTCGGCAGTCGAAGTGGAAGACCATCCGCTTGCGCGAGCTGACCGGCAGCTGGAGCCCCGCCATGGCGGCGACGCCAGCGGCGCGCGGCCCGGCCGCGTTGACGACCCAGTCGGCCGTGATTCGGCGTCCATCGGCGAGTCTGACCCCGGTCGCACGTCCGCCGTCGCGTTCGACCTCGACGACTTCGCCGGCGAGCTCCTCCGCGCCCAGTGAGCGGGCCTTGCGACGGAAGGCCTGCAGCAGGGCGTAGGCGTCGAACCAGCCCTCATCGGCCAGGCCGAGCGAGCCACCCGCCAGGTCGTCGACGTTGAGCCACGGGAATCTCGCCCGCAGCTCCATCGGCGTCAGGAGCGCCACCTGAACACCGTGCTCGCGCTGCACGGCGTGGTTGCTCTCGAGGATCGGCAGACCTGCCTCACTGGCCAGGAAGAGGTAGCCGCCCTCAACGAAGTCGATCTCAGGTGCAGGTTCGCCCTCGATGCCCAGCCAAGTGTCGAGGTGCTTGATCAGCTCGACCCCGAAGCGGCTGATCTCGATGTTCAGCGGCGTGCTGAACTGGAGGCGGATCGAGGCAGCGGAGAGGGTGGTGGACGAGGTGCGGAAGGTGGGGTCGCGCTCGACTACCAGGACGCGACCGTGCCAGTCAGGTCGCCTCTTGAGGAACGTCGCCACGGCACTGCCGACGATCGCCCCCCCGACGATCACAACATCCGCATGCTCGGGCTCGGTCACAGGCCGATGCTACCGCGCGCCAAGTAGACTCGACGCTCCATGGCCACCAAGCCGGTCATCCTGGCCGTCGACGACGATCTGCCCGTGCTGCGCGCCGTCGAGCGCGACCTTCGCGCTCGCTACGGGGACCAGTACCGGATCGTGGCCGCGAACTCCGGCCACGACGCCCTGGAGGCGGTTCGCCAGCTGACGCTGCGCGGCAGCGCGGTGGCGCTCTTCATGGTGGACCAGCGGATGCCGCAGATGACCGGCATCGAGTTCCTCGCGCAGGCGGTCGCGCTGCAGGCCGATGCCCGCCGCGTGCTGCTGACGGCCTACGCCGACACCGATGTCGCGATCAAGGCGATCAACGACATCCGTCTCGACCACTACATCCTCAAGCCGTGGGACCCGCCAGACGAGAAGCTGTACCCGATCCTGGATGACCTCCTCTCGGACTGGAGCGCCACCTTCCGGCCTGCCTTCGAGGGAGTGCGCCTGCTGGCCGGACGCTGGGCGCCGGGCGGCCACCTGATTCGCGACTTCCTGACCCGCAACCAGGTCCCGTACGCCTGGCTCGATCCGACCGAGGATGCCGAGGGCCGGAAGCTGGCCGCCTCACTGGAGGGGAGCGAGCTGCTCGACCCGGCCATCCCGCTGGTCCTGTTCGCGGATGGCTCGACCCTCCGCGACCCCTCGACCCGCCAGATCGCCGAGAAGGTCGGGCTGCAGACGAAAGCCGCCCTTCCGTTCTATGACGTGGTGATCGTGGGAGGCGGGCCGGCGGGCCTGGCGGCGGCTGTCTATGCCTCCAGCGAGGGGCTCAAGACGATCCTGGTCGAGCAGGAAGCCCCGGGCGGGCAGGCCGGCACGACGAGCAGAATCGAGAACTACCTCGGCTTCCCGGCGGGGCTCTCGGGCGGCGACCTGGCGCGCCGCGGTCTGGCCCAGGCGCGTCGCCTGGGGGCAGAGATCCTGTCGCCGGACGAGGTGACCGGCATCCGGCGTGAGGATCCATACCGTGTCGTCACGCTTGCCGCGGCGGGAGACGTCTCTTGCCAGACGGTGGTGGTGGCGACCGGGGTCAGCTACCGGCAGCTCGACGTGCCGGGTGCCGCTGAGCTGGCCGGCGCGGGCATCTACTACGGGGCCGCTACGACCGAGGCCGTTCTGTACCGCGACCAGGAGGTTGGTGTCGTGGGCGGTGGCAACTCAGCCGGGCAGGCCGCTGTCTACCTGTCCCGCTTCGCGAAGCGCGTGCTGCTGATGGTCCGGACCTCCGAGCTGTCGGGCATGAGCCAGTACCTGGTCGACCAGATCGCCGCCTGTCCGAACATCGAGGTCCGATACGAGACCTCCATCACCGCGGCGCGTGGCGAGGGGCACCTTGCCTCCGTGAGCGTCACCGGGCCTAACGGCGACGAGGAGCTGCCACTGGCCGCGATCTTCGTCTTCATCGGCCAGCAGCCGCGCACCGAGTGGCTGGAGGGAACCGTGATTCGCGATCCCGGGGGCTTCGTGATCACGGGCGCGCAGCTGACCGAGGATGGCAAGCGGCCCGCCGGATGGGGACTCGATCGGGACCCGTTCCTGCTCGAGTCGAGCCTCCCCGGGATCTTCGTGGCTGGCGACGTGCGTCATCGGTCCGTCAAGCGGATCGCCAGCGCGGTCGGTGAGGGCGCCATGGCGGTCCAGTTCGTTCACCAGTACCTTTCAGGGCTCTAGGCCGATGGCGCTCGACGCCCTGCGGGCGACGCCGATCTTTGCCGAGGTGCCCGATGAGCACCTCCGACGCCTCGCGGAGCAGGCCATCCCGATGTCGTTGCGCCAGGGCGACTTCCTGATCACGGAAGGGGACCAGGCCGACGACCTGTTCGTGGTGGTCTCCGGCGAGTTCGACGTGACGAAGCGCTCCGGGACGAGCGAAATCCCGCTGGCCCGGGTCGGCCCTGGGGCGATCCAGGGCGAGCTCGCGGCGCTCGAGCGGGGCAAGCGGACGGCATCGGTGCAGGCCGTCTCCGACGCGGAGGTGCTACGCATCCCGCACCTGGCCGTGCGAGACCTCCTCTCCGGCGGCCCGGACGCGGCGCTCGGGATCATCCGCACCGTGATCGGCCGGCTGCGTACGATGGAGGCAACGCTGCGGCAACGGGAGAAGCTGGCCGGGCTGGGGACCCTGGCCGCCGGCCTCGCGCACGAGCTGAACAACCCCGCGGCGGCCATCCGCCGCTCGGTCGAGGCGCTCGACCACGCGATCGAGGCGCGCAACGCTCTCCATCCGCCGCATTCGCTCACGCTCCTTCGTCCCGCTGGACGAGCTTCGCTCGACGCTCTGGACCGGGCCGATGCCGTGGATGAGATCGACGGCCTGATCGGCGACGCCGAGATGGCGGCGGCCCTTGTCGACGCCGGTTGGACGAGCGACGAGCTGCGGAGCGCCCTCAGCGGCATGGATCCCGAGGGAGCGCGCGAGGGGGCAGCCTGGCTGGCGGCCACGGCGACGGTCGAGACCCTCATCGGCGAGGTGCGGATGGCGGGCGACCGGATCAGCGAGATCGTGGGCGCCGTGAAGTCATACGCCTACCTCGACCAGGCTCCCGTGCAGCGCATCGACGTGCGCAAGGGGCTCGATGACACGCTCGTGATCCTGCGTCACAAGCTCAAGGCAGGCATCGAGGTGACCCGCGAGTACAACCCGGACCTGCCCGAGATCGAGGCCTGGGGGTCGGAGCTCAACCAGGTCTGGACGAACCTGATCGACAACGCGGCCGATGCCATGGACGGCAAGGGCAGCATCTCGATCCAGGCTCGACGGTTCGACGCCGATGAGATCCAGGTCACGATCTGCGACACGGGGCATGGCATTCCGGCGGACGTCGCCTCGAAGATCTTTGAGCCGTTCTTCACCACCAAGCCGCCGGGGATCGGAAGCGGCCTGGGGCTGCACATCAGCCACCAGGTGATCGTGCGCCACGGCGGCCGGATCGACCTCGAGTCGGCTCCGGGCCGCACCTGCTTCGTCATCACATTGCCTGTCCAGATGCCGCCGCGGGCCGCGGAGGCGGGTCCGCCAACACCTTGACCGCGCCCCGGCGCCCGGCGTACGGTCGCCGGTACGCATGTACGTGTGGGTCGTTTTCGCTCACGTCGCTTCCGTCCTCGGTCTGATGCTGGCCCACGGTGTGCACGTGACCGCCATGTTCGCGATGCGTCGCGAACCGGATCCGGAGCGGATGCTCACCTTCTTCAACGACCTCCCCAAGACGACAGTTGTGCGCATCCTGCTCGCTGCCGTCGTCATCAGCGGAGCCACCGCCGCCTTCATGGGATCGTGGTGGGGCAGTGGGTGGATCTGGGCATCCCTGGTCCTGCTCGCCTTTATCAGCATCGCGATGTGGCGCGTCGGCGGAGCTTTCATCGGCCTGGTCGAGGAGGCCGCCACGCTGGCTGTGGAGGCGCGCAGCAGCGAGCCAATGGACCCGAGCGCCCAGGCCCGATACGACGCGGCGCGCGGTGGTTGGCAGACCGCGGGCATGACTGTCCTCGGGTTGGGCGGGGTCGGTGCGATCCTGTGGCTCATGATGTTCAAGCCGTTCTGAGTCCGCGCCCGATCGGACAACGAGGTCACCGCGGCGTCCCAACCGGCGAGAGCCGTCAGCCCAGCTGGTCACCTTCGGGCACCGTCTCGTCGCCATCGAAGTGACATCGGTCCGCTCCAACAAGCCGTCCGATGCGGTCGCGCCGTGATGCGAGGAATCGATAACCCGGCTCCACCAGCCGATTGAGCAGCGGCAGCCGGCCGACGATCGCGAGAGTGCGAAGGGCCGGAATCGCCTCCGCGATGCGCAGCGAGGCCTCCCCGCCGATCGACCAACCGCCGGCGGGATCTCCCGCATGGAGTGCCGCTCGCATAGCAGGCAACGACGGAGCAACCGCGCCGAGCTCGGCGGCAGCTCGCCGCAGCGGCACCAGACGCAGCCGCCCCGCGCGATCGAGCAACCGCAGGGCCTGCGCGGTCCGCGAGCAGAGGCCGCAGTCGCCGTCGTAAAGGACGAAGAGCGGATCAGTCACCTTGACAGCCATTCTCGCTCACGCTACGGTCCGCAGCACAGTTGAATACGGCGACGATCGGGACGAGTACCTGGTCAGGCGAGCCCACAGGGAGCCGGGAGCAGTGGAACCCCGGCGGCGGCGCGATCGGCGAATGGACCCGGGAGCTCCGGTCGAGAACGGGCGAGGCATCGGCCCCGCACCAGTACCGACCGGCGGAGAGGCACCGTTATCGAGGCCGAGACCATCGCCAGCCGGCAACGGCGGGCCGCGGTCGAAGAGCCCGGGTGAGAACACCGGGGAACAAAGGTGGCACCACGAGAAGACCCCCTCGTCCTTTCGAGACGAAGGGGTTTGTTGTTCTCAGGAGGTCACCGATGTCCCAGCCACAGCAGCGCCGGTTCATGCTCCCCGAGAGCGAGCTGCCGACGCACTTCTACAACATCGCGGCAGACCTGCCGGAGCCGGCCCCGCCCGTGCTCCACCCCGGCACCCGCGAGCCGATCGGCCCGGCCGACCTGGCGCCGCTCTTCCCGATGGAGCTGATCAAGCAGGAGGTCAGCACCGAGCGCTTCATCGAGATCCCCGAGCCGGTGCGCGAGGCGTATCGGATCTACCGGCCGTCACCGCTCATCCGGGCGCTGGGCCTGGAGCGGGCGCTCGATACGCCGGCCCACATCTACTACAAGAACGAGTCGGTCAGTCCGGCCGGCTCCCACAAGCCGAACACTGCCATCGCGCAGGCCTTCTACAACAAGGCGGAGGGGATCAACCGCCTGGTGACGGAGACCGGCGCCGGGCAGTGGGGGAGCGCGCTCGCCTTCGCGGGCAGCCTGTTCGGAATCGAGACAAAGGTCTTCATGGTCAAGGTCAGCTACGAGCAGAAGCCGTATCGGCGCTCCTTCATCGAGACTTTCGGCGGCACCGTGACGCCCTCGCCGTCGACCGAGACGAACGCGGGACGGACCATCCTGGCGGCCGATCCGGACTCGACCGGCAGCCTGGGGATCGCGATCAGCGAGGCGGTCGAGGTGGCGGCCACCAACGAGGACACCAAATACTCGCTGGGGAGCGTCCTGAACCACGTCCTGCTGCACCAGACCGTGATCGGGCAGGAGGCGATTCAGCAGATGGCGATGGCCGGCGAGGAGCCGGACGTGGTGATCGGCTGCGCCGGTGGAGGCTCCAACTTCTCGGGGATCGCCTTCCCGTTCCTGCGCGACAAGCTGGCGGGCGACGCCAAGACCAGGTTCCTGGCCGTCGAGCCGGCGTCGTGCCCCTCCCTGACCAAGGGGGAGTATCGGTATGACTTCGGCGACACGGTGGGGTTGACTCCGCTGGTCAAGATGCACACGCTCGGGAATGGCTTCCGGCCAGCCCCGATCCACGCCGGCGGGCTGCGCTATCACGGCATGGCGCCGATGGTCAGCCACCTCTACGAGCTGGGCTTCATCGAGGCCAAGGCCTATGCCCAGAACACGTGCTTCGAGGCCGCCCTCCAATTCGCGCGCACCGAGGGGATCATTCCCGCGCCCGAGTCGAGCCACGCCATCCGGGCGGCGATCGACGAGGCGCTCGAGGCGAAAGAGGCTGGCAGCGAGCGGGTGATCCTGTTCAACCTCTCGGGCCACGGCTACTTCGACATGGCTGCCTACGATGCCTATCTCGCGGGCGACCTCGTCGACGTCGAGTACGAGCCGCAGCGAGAGGCGGTGGCGGTCTAGCCCTTCTCCCCCTGGACCGATGGCGGCGCCGGGCCTACCCCCGGCGCCGTCACGTTTCCCGCGCCGCAGGTTGGTGGCAAGATCTCCGCATGGAACCCAAGGTCGTCCGTCCCGGTGACGCGCACCACATCTCCCTGTACGACGTCACATTCCGGTACGGCGTCGGGTCAGCCGAGTCCGATGGCATGCTGTCCATGCTGGAGGTGACGATTCCTCCGAAGACGCTCATCAAGCCGCACATGCACACCCTCGAGGACGAATTCACGCTCATCCTCGAGGGGTCCGTCAGTGCCTGCCTCGGTGATGACACCGTCGAGGAGATCCCGGCCGGAAGCTGGCTGGTCAAGCCCCGCTCGATCCGGCACGCCATGTGGAACGTCTCCGATGAGCCGGCCCGCATCCTGGAGGTGGTCATGCCAGGCGGCATCGAGCGCTATTTCGAGCAGATCGCGCCGGTGCTCATGGAGCAAGGACCGGACTGGACGAAGCGCTACTACGCTCTTGCCGCAGAGTTCGGTCTCGACATCCTCGACGACTGGTCGAACGAGCTCCAGGCGAAATACGGCATCACCCTCTGAGACCCTGAGCGCTCCCTGCGCTACGATCAGCCCATGGCACGCGCAACCTGGAACGGCACGGTCATCGCCGAGAGCGACAAGTTCGAGATCGTCGAGGGGAATGTGTACTTCCCGCCCGAGAGCATGAAGTCCGAGTTCCTGCGCCCGTCCGACACCCACACCACCTGCTGGTGGAAGGGCGAGGCCAGCTACTACTCGCTGGAGGTCGACGGCAAGGAGAATCCCGACGCCGCCTGGTTCTACCCCGATGCCTCGGAGAAGGCGAAGCCGATCGAGGGCTACGTGGCCTTCTGGCGCGGCGTCACCGTCGACCGCTAGCGGACGCGCAGGAGCGTCAGGCCGTCGGCGATGGGCACCATCGCGATATCGACCCGTTCGTCCATCGCGAGGTCCGCATTCAGATCGCGGATGGCCTGGGTGTCCTCGTCGGTCTGCTCCGGGTCGATGACGCGACCGCTCCACAGCACGTTGTCGATTGCGATCAGGCCACCTGGGCGCACGAGGAGCAGCGCGCCTTCGACGTAGCCGCGGTAGTTGGCTTTGTCGGCGTCGATGAAGGCCAGGTCGAAGGTCCCGGCCTTCCCCTCGGCGAGCAGTGCGTCAAGCGTCTCCAGCGCCGGCGCCAGCCGCAGATCCACCCGATCCTCGACCCCTGCCGCTGCCCAGGTGCGTCGCGCGACGTCGGTGAACTCCCTCGAGACGTCGCAGCACACGATCCGACCGTCGGGTGGCAGCGCAAGCGCCATGGCGGTGGATGAATAGCCGGTGAAGGTGCCGATCTCGAGCACGCGCTTGGCGTTGAGGAGCTTGACCAGCAAGGAGAGCAGCGCTCCCTGCTCGACAGCGATCTGCATCCCGGCCTGCGGCATCGCTGCCGTCTCGTTGCGCAGGAATGCCAGCACCTCCGGCTCCCGCGCCCCGACAGCGACCAGGTATGCGTTCAGCTCGTCAGTCAGTCCGATCGATCCCTTTGACATGGGGCCATCGTAGCGGTCGGAGGCGGAGCGTAGGATCCGCGAAATGAAGTTCGGCCTGCAGATCAACAGCTTCACGTGGCCAGGCGGCGCAGCCGCCATCGGTCCAACCCTGGCGCGCGTCACGCGGACGGCAGATGACGTCGGTTTCGACTCGATCTGGGTGATGGACCACTTCTTCCAGATCCGCGGCCTCGGACCGCCCGAGGCGCCGATGCTCGAGGGGATGACGGCGCTCGGCTTCATGGCCGCCAACTCGGAGCGGGCACGGCTGGGGCTGATGGTCGGCGGCATTCACTACCGACTGCCCGGCCTGTGGATCAAGGCCACCACCACGCTCGACGTCCTGTCCGGCGGCCGGGCATGGTTCGGAATCGGCGCGGCCTGGAACGAGGAAGAGTCGACGGCCCTCGGCTTCCCGTTCCCGCCACTGCGCGATCGGTTCGAGATGCTCGAGGAGACGCTGCAGATGGCGCAGGCGATGTGGTCGGGCGGCAGCGGCACCGGCGAAGCGTTTCGCGGAAAGCACTACACGGCGACTCGCCTCCTGAATTCACCCCAGGCGATCTCGCGGCCGCGGGTGCCGATCATGATCGGTGGCGGTGGGGAGCGGAAGACACTGCGGCTGGTGGCGCAGTACGCGGATGCCTGCAACGTGTTCGGCGACGCGACCCGGATCGCGCACAAGTACGCCGTGCTGCGCGAGCACTGCGAGCGTCTGGGGCGCCCCTACGAGGAGATCGAGAGGAGCACGCTGCAGAGCGTGGACGTCGACGCGCAGTCGCCTGACGAGCTGGTCGAGCGATTCGGCGTGCTCGGCGCGGCTGGTGCGCAGCACATCCTGATCAGCGTCCGCGGCGTGAACGACACCGCCAAGCTTGAGCGGTTGGGGTCAGAGGTCCTGCGGCAGCTCCGCTAGCGGCCGGCTTCCTGGAGCTCGGCCTCGACCTCGGCGATAGGGCGCACCGAGCGCCCGCCTGAAGCACGATCGGTGACCTCGGCGCCGCCCGCGGCCAGCGAGCGAGGCGAGATGGTGATGATGCGCGGCATGCCGAGCAGCTCGGCGTCGGTCAGCTTCACGCCGGGTGACTCGTCGCGGTCGTCGTAGAGGACCTCGACGCTGGCATCGGTGAGTCGCTGGTAGAGCGCTTCCGCGGCCTCGCCGACGGCGGGGTCACGCGACGCGCTGAGGGCGACCAGGTGCGCTCGGTACGGGGCCACTGCCTCGGGCCAGACGATCCCCTTGTCGTCGTGATGCGCCTCGACGATGCAGGCCAGCGCCCGACCAAGGCCGATCCCGTAGCTCCCCATCACGATCAGCCGCCGGCTGCCGTCCTCGGCCAGGTAGGTCGCCCCGAGCTTCTCGGTGAAATCGGTCCCCAGCTTGAAGATGTTGCCGACCTCGATTCCCTGGCGCAGGACCAGCGGCGCGCCGCAGTTCGGGCATGGGTCGCCGGCGCGCGCACTGCTGATGTCGACCACCAGGTCCGGCGTGAAATCGCGGCCCACATTGACGTTGAGCAGGTGGTACCCGTGCTTGTTGGCGCCGGCGACCAGGTTCGGGGAGCGGGCCACGAGGTCGTCGACCACGACAGTGCTGCCCTTCGCACCGATCGGCGAGGCGTAGCCGGGCACCATACCCGCCGCCGCGATCTCCTCGGCCTGGGCGGGACGCAGCCCCCCGATGGCCTTGACCGCGTTGCTCAGCTTCGTCTCGTTGACCTCGAAATCGCCGCGCACGATGGCGGTCAACAGCCGCCCGTCGCCCGTGACAAAGAAGATGGCCTTGGCGGTGCGGTCCTCGCCGACCCGCAGGAACTCGGCCAGCGCGGCAATGGTCGGCGTGTCGGGGGTCGCGACCTCCTCGGTCGGGCGAGGTTCCTCCGATGCTGGCTCAGGCTTGCGCACAGTGGCGATCTGCTGGTTGGCGGCGTAGTCGCCCGTCTCGCAGATGACCAGCGTGTCCTCGCCGGCGTCGTTGAGCACCATGAACTCGTGGGCGAGGCTGCCGCCCATGATCCCGACATCGGCTCCCACCACGACCGTATCGAGTCCCAGCCGCGCGAAGATCTTCTCGTATGCGCCGTAATGGGCCTGGTAGGAGACGTCGAGCGCGGCCTCGTCCGGGTCGAGCGTGTAGGAGTCCTTCATCACGAACTCGCGGACCCGGATCAGCCCGCCGCGGGCGCGCGGCTCGTCGCGGAACTTCGTCTGGAAGTGGTAGACGATCGCCGGCAGCTGGCGGTAGCTCTTCACGACGTCGCGCAGGAGATCAGTGACCACCTCCTCGTGGGTCATGGCCAGCACCATGTCGCGCCCGCCACGGTCCTTGAAGCGGACCATCTCCGGGCCGATCTTGGCGTAGCGCCCGCTCTCCTTCCACAGCTCGGCGGGATGGACGACCGGCATCTCCATCTCCTGCCCGCCTATGGCGTCCATCTCCTCGCGGATCACCTGCTCGATGCGTTGGCTGACTCGGAAGCCGAGCGGCAGCAGCGAGTAGATCCCGGCACCCAGCTGGCGAACGTACCCAGCGCGCACCAGGAGCCGATGCGATGCCATCTCGGCGTCGGCGGGGTTGTCGCGGAGTGATGTGAAGAAGAGCTTGGAGACGCGCACGGAGCGCTGATTCTACGGGTTGCCGCGGGGAGGGCCGGTCCCATGGTCGTCGTGCGCCAGGCCGACCAGGTGCTCGCTGTCGCGTAGAGCCCGCACGGGAAGGAGCGCAAACAGCAGCAGGCCGAGCGAAGCGGCCAGGAGACCGTCGATGCCCTGCCATTGGGCCGCGCCCCCGCCCAGCAGGGCGCCGGTGATCTGGCCGAGGGCCAGGAAGACCGAGTACAGGCCCATGATCGCGCCGCGGTCGGCGGGATGCGCCTCGCTGATATCGGCCAGCAGCCCCAGCGCCGCTGGCGTGGCGCCGGCCAGCACGAAGAGGCCACCCAGTGCAACAAGGCCCAGCGGCAGCTGGAGGAGGAGGCCGAAGCCGGCCGAGTGGTTGAGGCCGAACGCGGCACCCACCATCAGCAACCCGCCGGCAAGCCCGATGAGGATGATCGTGGTGCGCCGATAGGCCTTGAAGCGGTTTCCCCAGTAGAGGAGCCCCACGAAGAAGACGAGGAGCGCGCCGCCGAGGCCGATGCTGACCTGGCTCGGACTGAAACCTCCCATCAGCAGCTGGTCCGCGAACTGCGACGAGGGCTGGCGAACGAGCTGGAAGATCGACTGCGAGGTCCATGTCCCGATGACGGCGTTGAGCGCGATCCAGGTGGGTGCCAGGAGCCACACACGCGGGCTGCTCATGACCCGCCGATAACGCGCGAAGTCGAACCTGGCCGGACGCAGCTCGGCGGAGTGGACCGGCTGGACGTCCGGCGGGTGGCCCTGGCTCGCCAGGTCGGCGACGCCCCAGCGGTAGATGGCGAAGGAGACGCCGTACAGGCCTGCGTTGAGCAGGAAGGCAACCCGCGCGAAGACCTCCCACATCGGGCCAGCCGCGACCAGCCCGATCCCCAGGCCTGCGATGGTGGCCGCCTCGAAGCGGGCGACCGTCCGGCCGCGCAGCGGCACGTCCCGCGTGGTGGCGATCGCGATATAGCCGAGGATCGACGGCACACTGGCGCCGGCCGCGGCACCCTCGATGAAGCGCGTCACCCCGAGCAGGTAGAGGTCGGTGGTGGCGAAGGTGAGGACCACCGCGACAGCCCCGAAGACGGGGCCCCACTGCATCACCCGATGCGCCCCGAGGTGATCGGAGAGGATGCCGAACCCTGGCGAGAGGATCAGCTCGGCGACGAAGTAGGTGGCCATCATCAGGCCGAGCAGGAAGGCTGTCATCTCGGCGCCCCCGTGCGCGGGGAGCTGAGTGGCGTAGTACGAGAAGAGCCCGCCGGTGAGGCCCGTGCTGAAGCGCAGCGTGA